>CAXSEJ010000262.1:0-3166 GCA_964236395.1 uncultured Rhizobacter sp. | reverse complement strand
TCGAACTCGCCGCTCTTCATCAGGCCGGCGAGCGTGTCGTCGACCAGCTTCTTGAACGCGGGGTCGTCCCTCCTCACCATGATCGCGTAGGGCTCGACCTGGATCGGCTCGCCGACGACGGCGAGGTCGGCCGGATTTTGCGAGCTGGCACGCAGGGCGTAGAGGAGGATGTCGTCCATGCCGAAAGCGGCCGCACGGCCGGTCTGCACCATCAGCGCCGACTCCGAATGGTCCTTCGCGCCGAGCAGCTCGATGCCGAGCTTTTGCTCCTCGTTGAGGTGGCGGATGATCTGGTAGTTCGTGGTGCCCGTGGTCGAGACCACCTGCTTGCCGGCCAGGTCGGAGAGCTTGTTCACGGCCGTGCCGGTCTTCACCAGGAAGCGCGTGCCGGTGTAGAAGTAGTTGGTCGCGAACTGGACCTGCTTGCCGCGCTCGCTGTTGTTGGTGGTCGAGCCGCACTCGATGTCGATGGTGCCGTTCTGCAGCAGCGGAATGCGGTTCGCGGAGGTCACCGACTGGTACTCCTTCTTCAGGTCGGCGCGCCCGGTGGCGCGTTTCACGTTCTCGGCGACCTTCTCGCAGATCTCGAACGCGAAGCCGGTCGGCTGCGCCTTGTCGTCGAGGAAGGAAAACGGCATCGACGACTCGCGATAGGCCAGCGTCATGGTGCCGCTCTGCCTGATCTTGTCGAGCGTGGACGGCGCCTGGGCGAAGGCCGCCGGCGCGGCGAGTGCGAGCAGCGCGAAGCGAAGCAGGAAGTTGGTGAGGGTCATCGGGAAACTCCTGTCGGAAGTCGTTTGAGCGCAGGCGCCGAGAATAGCCGTGCGTGCTATTTGGCTGCGCCCTTGAGCACCTCGATCTTCGTGAGGTCGAGGCCGGCCAGACCCTCCTTGAGCACGCTCATGTCGACGCCCGAGCCGTCGGCGGCGACGACCACGCCGTTGCCGAGGATCACCGTCATCTCGCCGTGGCTGCCGTCCTTGCGGTATTCCTCGCGCACGGTGCGCGAGCCCTCCTTGTAGACCTTCTCGACCTGGCCGTCGGCGTCCTTGTCCATCGTGATGTTGGCCCAGCCGGCCAGGGTGGCCAGGCCGGCGAGGCCGCCGGTGTCGGTGATCGAGAGGTCGACGCGGCGCCCGCCGGCCTGGTAGGTCGCCTTGGCGCTCGAACCGCCGAGCCCCATCGCCTGGCCGCTCTGCGACTCGATGCCGGTACGCGGCAGGTCGCCGAGCGCTTGCGGGAGCAGCGCCTTCAGCCTGTCGGAGGCGATCGCCGGGGCGCTCGCGCTGTGGCCTGCGACCGCGCCGATGATCTCGCCCATGGCCTTGCCAGCCGCCGCGCTGTCGCCGGACTTCTGCGCCTCGTTCATGCGCTTGCCGGCCGCTTCCATGCGCTTGGCCATCTCGTCGAGACCCGCGCCGCCGAGCGTGACCGAGCTGCCGTCGGCGCCCTTGAGGGTGATGTTGCCGAGGCCGCCCGCATCGGCGCCGGTCACCGCGGCGGCGCCGAGGCCACCGCCGACGCCCATGACCATGGCCGACACGGCGCCGACGACGATGCTGGCGACGATCGCGCACACCACCACCACCGCGGCGTACGCGCCGGCCTTGTCGGCGCTCGTGCGCATGAGCACGGGCAGGCCGGTGTAGAGCAGGTAGACGGTGTAGGCGAAGCCGAGCAGGCCGGCGATCCACGCCAGCGAGGGCAGAACGCCGAGGAGGCCGGCGACCCACACGGCGGTCATCGAATAGGCGACGACCTTGAGCGCCGCGACGCGGTTGCGCGTGCCGCCGAATGACGGCGCCAGCGCGTCGACGATGAGCGCCAGCACGTACACCATCGCCAGCGTCAGCAGGTAGCCGACGACGAGGTTGATCAGCGCCGCGACGACGCCGATGCGCATGGTCACGCCGAAGCCGCCGATGCCGACCAGCGTCATGCCGACGAAGCCGGCCAGCGCCGGAATGGCCGCCAGAATGGCGATGTAGCGGCTGTACAGCGTCGCCACGTCGGCGCCTTCCGCAGCGACCACGGGCCAGGTCGGCTTCGGCTTCAGCAGGATGGCCTGCACCCGTTCGATCAACGACATGGGACCTCTTTCGTGGACAAGATTCGCTGGCCCGAATGGTAAGCGGCAGCCCGGTGGCATGACTGCCACCGCCGAGCCCGCCGCCCCGTGCACATCGGCACCCGCTCAGGCGTTCAGGTAGCCGGCCCGGCCGCCGAGCCAGCGGTCGACGTGCTGCTCGGCCACGGCGCGGTCGCCGTCGAGCAGCCGCTCCGCGGCGCGGCGGGCCGCCAGCAGCAGCGCCTCGTCTTCCTGCGGGTCGGCAAAGCGGAGCAGGGCGGCGCCCGACTGGCGTGCGCCGAGGAACTCGCCCGGGCCGCGGATGGCCAGGTCGCGGCGGGCGATCTCGAAGCCGTCGGCGGTGTCGAGCATGGCCTTGAGGCGCTCCTTCGCGGTGTCGGACAGCGGCGCCGTGTAGAGCAGCACGCAGACGCTCGCCGCCGTGCCTCGGCCGACGCGGCCGCGCAGCTGGTGCAGCTGCGAGAGGCCGAAGCGCTCCGCGTGCTCGACGACCATGAGCGACGCGTTGGCGACGTCGACGCCGACCTCGATCACCGTCGTCGCCACCAGCACCGCGATCTGGCCGCCGGCGAACAGCGACATCGCGGCCGCCTTCTCCGCCGCCGCCATGCGGCCGTGGAGCAGGCCGACCATGCGGCCCGGCAAGGCCGCGCACAGCTGCTGGTGGGCGGTGGTGGCGTTCTGCAGGTCGAGCACCTTCGACTCCTCGACCAGCGGGCAGACCCAGTAGACCTGCCGACCGGCGTCGACCTCGTCGCGGATGCGGGCGATGACCTCGTCGCGGCGGCTGTCGGCGAACAGCTTGGTGACGATCGGCGTGCGGCCGGGTGGCAGTTCGTCGATCGTGCTCACGTCGATGTCGGCGAAGAGCGTCATGGCCAGCGTTCGCGGAATGGGCGTCGCCGACATCATCAGGAGATGAGGTTCGAGCTGCGCTCGATCCTCATCCCCTCCGGGACAGGATCGGCCCGCCCCCTCCCCGCTTCCCCTCGCGGGGGAGGGCCCAAACGAATTCGCCAGCTTCGCGCGCAGCGCCAGCCGCTGGGCGACGCCGAAGCGGTGCTGCTCGTCGATGAT
>CAXSEJ010000261.1:0-3172 GCA_964236395.1 uncultured Rhizobacter sp. | reverse complement strand
GAGCACGAGCAGCCGATCGCACAGGCGATCGGCCTCGTCCATGAAGTGGGTTGTGAGCAGGATCGACTTGCCTTGCTGCAGCAAGGTGCCCAGGCGCTCCCACATGAGGTGGCGGGCCTGCGGGTCCAGGCCGGTGGTCGGCTCGTCGAGGAGCAGCAGGTCCGGGTCGTTGACGAGCGCTCGGCCGAGCGACAGGCGCCGCTTCATGCCACCGGACAGCTCGCCGGGCTTGGCCTTGGCCTTCGCCTGCAGGGCGGCGAAGGCCAGCAGCTTGGGAACGCGCTCATCGAGCACGGCACGCGAGAGGCCGAAGTAAGCGCCGTAGACGCGCAGGTTCTCGGCACACGTGAAGTCGGGGTCGAGGCTGTCGAACTGCGTGACGACGCCGATCCGCTTCTTCGCCTCGCGCACTTCGGCCGGCAAGGGCAGCCCGAAGGCGTGAATGTCGCCGCTGTCCGGCCCGGTGAGGCCGAGGCAGATGCGGATCGTGGTCGTCTTGCCGGCGCCATTGGGGCCGATCACGCCCAGGCATTCGCCGGGCATGATCTCGAGCGAGAGATCGTCGACGACGATGGCGTCGCCGTACTTCTTCGTCAGGTGGACGATGCGAAGCAGCGGCTCGGCCATGCCCACCGCTCCCATGCGGCCGGCGCGGTCAGTTGTCGGTATCGGCCGCGTCGGTCTCGACCGGCGCCGGCCGGTCGACCAGCTCGACGAACGCCATCGGCGCGTTGTCGCCCTGGCGAAAGCCCATCTTCAGGATGCGCGTGTAGCCGCCCGGCCGCGCCGCATAACGCGGGCCCAGCTCGTTGAAGAGCTTGGTGACGATGGCACGGTCCCGCGTGCGGTCGAACGCCAGGCGGCGATTGGCCAGCGTCGGCTCCTTGGCCAGCGTGATGAGTGGCTCGACGACCCGACGGAGCTCCTTGGCCTTTGGCAGCGTGGTCTTGATGGCCTCGTGCTGGAGCAGCGAGACGCACATGTTGCGCAGCATCGCGAGGCGGTGCTCGGAAGTGCGGTTGAGTTTTCGGAGTCCGTGTCCATGACGCATGGTGCGAGTCCTTTCTTTCGTTGTAGACCGCCAGCCGTGTCAGGTACTGGCGGGTGCACCGGACAGCGCCTCAGCGCTTGTCCAATCCCTGGGGCGGCCAGTTTTCCAGCCGCGCACCGAGCGAGAGCCCGCGCGAGGCCAGCACTTCCTTGATCTCGTTGAGCGACTTGCGGCCGAGGTTCGGCGTCTTCAGCAGCTCGGTCTCGGTGCGCTGGATCAGGTCGCCGATGTAGTAGATGTTCTCGGCCTTCAGGCAGTTCGCCGAGCGCACCGTCAGCTCGAGCTCGTCGACCGGGCGCAGCAGGATCGGGTCGAACTGCGTCGAGCGCACTGGCTGCGGATCGAACATCTCGCCGATCTGGCCTTCGAGCTGAGCGAACACGGCGAGCTGCTCGACCAGGATCTTCGCCGACGAGCGGATCGCTTCCTCCGGCGTGATGGCGCCGTTGGTGGCGATTTCCATCACCAGCTTGTCGAGGTCGGTGCGCTGCTCGACGCGGGCGCTCTCGACCGTGTAGCTGACCCGCGAGACGGGCGAGAACGACGCATCGAGGACGATGCGGCCGATCGATTTCGTCGGCTCGTCGCCGTATCGGCGCAGGTTGCCCGGCACGTAGCTGCGGCCCTTTTCGACCTTGATCTGCATGTCGAGCTTGCCGCCTGACGACAGGTTGGCGATGACGTGCTCGGGATTGATGATCTCGACGTCGTGCGGCGTCTGGATGTCGCCGGCCGTGACCGGGCCTTCGCCTTCCTTCCTCAGCACCAGCGTCACTTCGTCGCGGTTGTGCAGGCGAAACACGACGCCCTTCAGGTTCAGCATGATGTGGACGACGTCTTCCTGGACACCGTCGATGGCCGAGTACTCGTGCAGCACGCCGGCGATCGTGACTTCGGTGGGCGCGTAGCCGACCATCGACGAGAGCAGCACGCGGCGAAGCGCGTTGCCGAGGGTGTGGCCGTAGCCGCGCTCGAACGGCTCGAGCGTCACCTTGGCGCGGTTGCCGCCTTGCGGCTCGACGTTGATGGCTTTGGGTTTGAGCAGATTGGTTTGCATTGACGTCCTGATGATCTCAATACCCTCGGCTCGTGACACCGATAAGGCTGATGGACTGCGCCGGGCTTTGTTGAACGCTCCGCTGCCGGCGAACGGAGCAAAGAAAAACCGAGAAGGGGTGACGGCAACGCCGGCACCCCACTGTCTCTCTGGCGAAGCGCTATCGCGAGTACAGCTCGACGATGAGCGCTTCCTTGATGTCGGCGCCGAACTCGTCGCGGTCGGGCGGCTTCTTGAACACGCCTTCGAGCTTGGCCGAGTCGACCTGCACCCAGGCCGCCATGCCCTGCCCTTCGGCGAGCTTCACGGCGTCGGTGATGCGCAGCTGCGTCTTCGACTTCTCGCGCACGGCGACCGTGTCGCCTGGCTTCACCGAGTACGACGCGATGTCGACGACGCCGCCGTTGACCGTGATCGCGCGGTGCGAGACGAGCTGGCGCGCTTCGGCGCGCGTCGAGCCGAAGCCCATCCGGTAGCAGACGTTGTCGAGCCTCGATTCGAGCAGCGACAGCAGGTTCGCGCCCGTGTTGCCTCGGCGCCGCTCGGCCTCGGCGAAGTAGCGGCGGAACTGGCGCTCCAGCACGCCGTACATGCGCTTGACCTTCTGCTTCTCGCGCAACTGCAGACCGTAGTCGGAGGTACGGGTGCCCGAGGTGCGGCCGTGCTGGCCTGGCTTCGAGTCGAACTTCGCCTTGTCGCCGATCGGGCGGCGGGCGCTCTTCAGGAAGAGATCGGTGCCTTCGCGACGGGAAAGCTTGGCCTTTGGGCCGAGATAACGTGCCACTTGATGTCCTTAGGTATTGCTGCTGACGCGGCGCCCGTCAGGGCCCGCGCGAGTCTGGCGAGTGTTGTTGTTGTGCGCTCAGACAGTGGTCGAAGAAGGTGCTCGACCGTTCAGATGCGGCGCCGCTTCTGCGGCCGGCAGCCGTTGTGCGGCACCGGCGTCACGTCGGAGATGGAGTTGATGCGAATGCCGAGGGAGGCCAGTGCGCGCACCGACGACTCGCGCCCGGGGCCCGGGCCCTTGATGCGCACGTCGAGCGTCTTGATGCCTTGATCTTGCG
>CAXSEJ010000260.1:0-3173 GCA_964236395.1 uncultured Rhizobacter sp. | reverse complement strand
CCACGGGTGGTGCCTCGGCGGCAGGCGCAGCCTCGCCGCGCTTCTCAGCCAGCATCGCCAGCACGCGCGCGATCCGCGCGATGGGCGACTGCATCAGGCCGAGCAGCTGCGAGAGCAGCACTTCCTTCGACGGGATCGAGGCGAGCGACTGCACGCCTTTCGCGTCGAGCGCCTTGCCGGCATGGGCGCCGGCCTTGATGACCAGCTTGTCGTTCGTCTTGGCGAAGTCGGCAATGACCTTCGCCGCGGCGACCGCGTCCTGCGAAAAACCGTAGATGAGCGGGCCGACCATGGCGCTCGAGGCCACCTCGAACGGCGTTCCGGCGACGGCGCGGCGAGCGAGCGTGTTCTTCAGCACGTGAAGGTACACGCCCTTCTCGCGCGCCGTCTTGCGAAGCGCGTCCAGGTGGGCGACGGTCAGGCCACGGTACTCGGCCAGCGCGAGCGTCTGCGAGCGGGCCACCTGGGCCGTCACATCCGTCACCACGGTCTGTTTCTCGTTGCGATTGAGACTCAAGGTCCCTCCTTTTCGTCAGGCGTTCCGGCCGCTGGCGGCTGTGGAACGCTTCGGTTCAGCGACCCTCGAAAAAGGATTTCCATCCTCTTCGGCGGGACCGCCATCTGCGCTGGCCATTAAGCAGCCCGGTCGGGCCGCACCAGCGGTCTTCGATGGCCCGCGCCGTTCCGGTCGCCCGGAACGGCGTGGCCCACCATCTCTTGGTCAGGCCGCGACGGCGGCCTGGGCGTTGATCGAGGCGATGTCGACGCGGGCGCCGACGCCCATGCTCGACGACAGCGCCACCTTGCGCAGGTAGATGCCCTTGCTCGTCGGCGGCTTCGACTTGTTCAAGGCCTCGATGAGCGCGCGCAGGTTGCCGATCAGCTTGTCGGACTCGAACGAGCGGCGGCCGATCGTGGCGTGGACGATGCCGGCCTTGTCGACCCGGAACTGAACCTGGCCGGCCTTGGCGTTGCGCACGGCCTGGGCGACGTCGGGCGTGACCGTGCCGACCTTCGGGTTCGGCATCAGGCCACGGGGGCCGAGCACCTGGCCGAGCGTGCCGACAATGCGCATCGTGTCGGGCGAGGCGATGACGACGTCGAAGTCCATCTTGCCGCCCTTGATCTCGGCGGCGAGGTCTTCCATGCCGACGATGTCGGCGCCGGCGGCGCGCGCTTCATCGGCCTTCGCGCCCTGGGCGAACACGGCGACGCGCTTGGTCTTGCCGGTGCCGCCCGGGAGAACGACGGCGCCGCGCACGACCTGGTCGGACTTCTTCGCGTCGATGCCGAGCTGCACGGCGACATCGATCGACTCGTCGAACTTGGCCGTGGCGCACTCCTTGACGAGGGCGAGGGCGCCTTCGAGCGGGTAGAGCTTGGTGCTGTCGACTTTGCCGACGAGCGTCTTCTCACGCTTGGTGAGCTTCGTTTTGTTGTCGGTGGCCATGTCAGACGACTCCTTCGACCGTGATGCCCATCGAGCGGGCGGTGCCGGCGACCGTGCGCACGGCGGCGTCGAGGTCGGCGCCGGTCAGGTCTTTCTGCTTGGCCTTGGCGATGTCTTCGAGCTGGTCGCGGGAGAGCTTGCCGACCTTGTCGAGGTGCGGCTTGGCCGAGCCCTTGTCAATCTTCAGCGCCTTCTTGATGAGCACCGACGCGGGCGGCGACTTCATCACGAAGGTGAACGACTTGTCGGCGAAGGCGGTGATCACGACCGGCAGCACGAGGCCCGGCTCCATGCCCTGGGTCTGCGCGTTGAACGCCTTGCAGAACTCCATGATGTTCAGGCCGCGCTGGCCGAGCGCCGGGCCGATCGGCGGCGACGGATTGGCCTTGCCGGCCGGTACTTGCAGCTTGATGAAGCCGACGATCTTCTTTGCCATGGCTGGCTGCTCCTAGATCGAGTGCGAACGCCTTGCAGTGTGAACCTGCGCAGCTCCTCGGGTTGTAAAAACTAGACCTTCTCGACCTGGGCGAAGTCGAGCTCGACCGGGGTCGCCCGGCCGAAGATGGTGACGGCGACGCGGACCTTCGACTTGTCGTAGTTGACGTCTTCGACCGAGCCATTGAAGTCGGTGAACGGGCCTTCCTTGATGCGCACCAGCTCGCCCACCTCCCACTGCACCTTCGGCCGCGGCTTTTCCACGCCTTCCTGCATCTGCGAGACGATCTTCAGGACCTCGGCTTCGCTGATCGGCGACGGCCGCGTCTTGGCGCCGCCGACGAAGCCCGTCACCTTGGCGGTGTGCTTCACGAGGTGCCAGGAGTCGTCGCCCATTTCCATCTCGACCAGCACGTAGCCAGGAAAGAAGCGCCGCTCGCTGACCGAACGCTTGCCGTTCTTCAGCTCGACCACTTCTTCCATCGGCACCAGGATGCGGCCGAACTTCTCCTTCAGCTCCGAGCGATCGATCCGCTCGCGCAGGTTCCGCTCGACCGTCTTCTCCATGCCCGAGTAGGCGTGCACCACGTACCACCGCTTGTTCGCCGCGGGGGCGAACGACTCGGGGGTCGCGACGGTTTCGGTTTCGCTCATTGCAGTCACCAGGGTGCCTTGTTGTCGCTTGCAGTCTCTAGCGCTTCCAGCCGAGAACCAGGTCGTACAGCAGCCACTCGAGCGTCTTGTCGGTGACCCACAGGAAGATCGCCATGACGACGACGAACGCGAACACGTAGCCGGTCATCTGCAGCGCTTCCTTGCGCGTCGGCCAGACGACCTTCTTCACCTCGCGGATCGAGTCCTTGCCGTACGCGATGAGCTGCTTGCCGGGCTCGGAAGTGAAGAAGGACGCCAGCGCCATGACGAGCAGCACCAGCAGCACGACGACGCGCAGCCACAGGTCCTGCCGGCCGAGCAGGTAGAAGACGATGACCGCGCCGACGACGAGCGCCGCCGACGCCGCCAGCTTCGCCTTGTCGGCGCTGCTGATGACGGTTTCGGCCGGCTGGGGAACGGGATTCGCCATGGGTGGTCAGTGTCTGCGCGGAGTCGCTTGTCGGGTCCTGCCGGGGGGTTCGTGGAACCTGCCGCTGGCAGGGGCGGAGGGCATCGAACCCCCAACCTCTGGTTTTGGAGACCAGCGCTCTGCCAATTGAGCTACGCCCCTGTCGACTCTTCCTATTCCAGGATTTTCGCCACCACGCCTGCGCCGACGGTTCTGCCGCCTTCT
>CAXSEJ010000259.1:0-3199 GCA_964236395.1 uncultured Rhizobacter sp. | reverse complement strand
TGATCGCCGGCGGCGCCGAGTCGATGAGCCTGGTGCCGATGGGCGGCAACAAGCCCTCGTTCAACCCCGAGGTCTTCGCCCGCGACGAGAACGTCGGCATCGCCTACGGCATGGGCCTCACGGCCGAGAGAGTGGCGGCGCAGTGGAAGGTGAGCCGGGAGGCGCAGGACGCCTTCGCGCTCGAATCGCACCTGCGCGCGATGAAGGCGCAGGCGGCGGGCGAGTTCAGCGACGAGATGACGCCGATCGAGGTCGTGTCGCGCTTCCCGAACCTCGAGACGGGCGGGCAGGGCACGACCACGCGCACCGTCTCGCTCGACGAAGGTCCGCGCAAGGACACGTCGCTCGAGGGCCTGGCCAAGCTGAAGCCGGTGTTCGCGGCCAAGGGCTCGGTCACGGCGGGCAACAGCTCGCAGACCAGCGACGGCGCCGGCGCGCTCATCCTGGCGAGCGAAAAAGCGGTCAGGCAGTTCGACCTGAAGCCGCTCGCCCGCTTCGTCAGCTTCGCGGCGCGCTGCGTGCCGCCCGAGATCATGGGCATCGGCCCGATCGAGGCCATCTCCGCCGCCTTGCGCTACGCCGGGCTGAACCTCGACGACATGGGCTGGATCGAGCTCAACGAGGCCTTCGCGGCGCAGTCGCTGGCGGTGATCGACTCCGTCGGCCTCGATCCGGCGAAGGTCAACCCGATGGGCGGCGCCATCGCGCTGGGCCACCCGCTCGGCGCGACCGGTGCCATCCGCGCCGCGACGGTCGTGCACGCCCTGCGCCGGCACAACCTGAAGTACGGCATGGTGACGATGTGCGTCGGCACCGGCCAGGGCGCCGCCGGCATCTTCGAGCGCGTCTGAAGCCCAGTCAGGAGACCCGGCCATGGCCATCAAGACCGCCAACGTCGACGGCGTCGCGACCATCGAGATCGCCCGACCGGAGAAGAAGAACGCGCTGACCCGGGCGATGTACACGGCGATGGCCGACGCGCTCGACGCGGCAACGGCCGACGCCTCCGTGCGCGCCGTGCTCATCACCGGCCAGCCCGGCATCTTCACCTCGGGCAACGACATCGACGACTTCGCCCAGCGGCCGTCGGGTTCGGGATCGCCGGCACTCGTGTTCATGAAGGCGCTGCTCGGCTGCGACAAGCCGGTGATCGCGGCCGTCACCGGCGCCGCCATCGGCATCGGCACGACGATGCTGCTGCACTGCGACTTCGTCTATGTGTCCGACGAAGCCCGTCTGGCGATGCCGTTCACGGGCCTCGGCCTGGTGCCCGAGTTCGGCTCCAGCCTGGTCGTGCCGCAGCTCATGGGCAACGTGCGCGCCGCCGAGAAGCTGATGCTCGGCGACCCGTTCACCGGCGCCGATGCGGTCGAGGCCGGCATCGCCAACGCGGTGCTGCCGGCGAGCGAGGTGGTGAAGCACGCAAGGCGAATCGCCGAGCGCTTCAACGCCTTGCCGCCGATGGCCGTGCGCGAGACCAAGCGGCTGCTGCGACGGGCGCGGTCGGTCGCGTTGATGGAAACGATCGAGGCCGAGACCCAGGTGTTTGCGCGTCAGCTGCAGAGCCCGGAGGCGAAGGAAGCGTTCAGCGCCTTCTTGCAGAAGCGCAAGCCCGACTTCTCGCGGTTTTGAGCGCGCCGGCGTCGGCCGACGGCGGCCGGTGCAGGCGTCAGGCGACGGGATCGACCGGGATCGGCCTCGGCCCGCCGGTGCGGTCGATCGCCACGTAGGTGAGGTTGGCCTCGGTGACCTTGACGACGTGCAGATCGGACGGGTCGCGCTCCGCGTAGACCTCGACGTTGACGGTGATGGACGTGCGGCCGATGCGCTCCACCTTGGCGTAAAAGCTCAGCAGGTCGCCCATCGAGACCGGCTGCTTGAAGACGAACTGGTTGACGGCGACGGTCGCGATCCGGCCCTTGGCGATCCGGGCCGGAAGGACAGCGCCGGCGAGGTCGACCTGGGCCATGATCCAGCCGCCGAAAATGTCGCCGTTGCCATTGGCATCGCCCGGCATGGGCATGACCCGCATGACGAGCTGGCGGTCGTTCGGCAGCTGCAGCGGAGCGATCGCCGCCACGTCGAAGCCGCCCTGCTCCCTTGTGATCCCCGACATATGCCCCACCTCGACGACGCGACGCGCGATTCTTCCATCAAACCCTTTTCCGACTCGGCCTCCGCCGGCTTCCGATGCGACCTTCCGCCTTGCCTTTGACACCTGTCGGGGCAAGCGATGGCGCGCGCGCGCCGACACCGCGCTCCGACTGGAAGACGCTGACCAAGCTCGTGCCCTACGTCTGGGCCTGGCGCCACCGGGTGCTGCTCGCGCTGGCCTGCCTGGTCGCGGCCAAGGTGGCCAACATCGGCGTGCCGCTGGTGCTCAAGCGCCTCGTCGACGCCCTCGCGCTGCAGCCGGGCGATCCGCGCAGCGTGCTCGTGGTGCCCGTGGCCATCCTGGTCGGCTACGGCCTGCTGCGGCTGTCGATCACGCTCTTCACCGAGCTGCGCGAGTTCCTCTTCTACCCGGTGGCGGCCCGCATCGCGCGCCGGGTCTCGCTCGAGGCGTTCGAGCACCTGCTGCAGCTCAGCCTGCGCTTTCACCTCGAGCGCCAGACCGGTGGCGTCTCGCGCGACATCGAGCGCGGCTCACGCTCGATCCAGTCGCTGCTCAACTACACCATCTACAACATCCTGCCGACGCTGGTCGAGATCGCGCTGGTGATCGGCCTGCTCTCGGCCAGGTTCGACGGTTGGTTCGCCGTCATCACCTTCGGCGCGCTGGTCGTCTACATCACCTTCACCGTGCTGATGACGGAATGGCGCACGGCGTTCCGACGTGCCATGAACGAGCAGGACTCGAAGGCCAACACGAAGGCGCTCGACGCGTTGCTCAACTACGAGACGGTCAAGTACTTCTCGAACGAGGCGTTCGAGCAGGCGCGCTACGACGAGAACCTGCACCGGCTGGAGAAGGCCTCGATCAAGTCGCAGACCTCGCTTTCGCTGCTCAACCTCGGCCAGAGCCTGATCATCGCCACGACGGTGACGCTGCTCGTGTGGCGGGCGACGGTGGGCGTCGTCGACGGCAGCATGACGCTGGGCGATCTGGTGCTCGTCAACGCGCTCATGATCCAGCTCTACGTCCCGCTCAACTTCCTCGGCGTGATCTACCGCGAGATCAAGCAGTCGATGATCGACA
>CAXSEJ010000258.1:0-3216 GCA_964236395.1 uncultured Rhizobacter sp. | reverse complement strand
TCGTGCGTGACCATCACGCAGGTCACGCCGACGTCGTGCACGATGTTGGCGAGCTGCATCTGCGTCTCCTCGCGCAGCTTCTTGTCGAGCGCGCCGAGCGGCTCGTCGAGCAGCAGCAGCTGCGGCTTCTTGGCCAGGCTGCGCGCCAGCGCCACCCGCTGTTGCTGGCCTCCCGAAAGCTGGTGCGGCTTGCGCTTGGCGAAGCTGGCGAGCTGCACCAGCTTCAGCATCGACTCGACGCGGGCCTGGATCTCGTCTTTCGGCAGGCGGTCGCGGCGCAGGCCGAAAGCGATGTTCTCGAACACCGTGAGATGGGGGAAGAGCGCGTAGCTCTGGAACATCATGTTCATCGGCCGCTCGTACGGGGCCAGGCCGGCGAGGTCGCGACCGGCGAGCGTGATCGATCCGGCGGTCGGCGTCTCGAAGCCGGCGAGCATGCGCAGCAGCGTGGTCTTGCCGCAGCCCGAGGAGCCGAGCAGGGCGAACACCTCGCCCTGCGCGATGTCGATCGAGACCGAGTCGACGGCGCGGTGGCCGCCGAAGTCCTTGACGAGATTCGAGATCCGGAGGAAGGCCTCGGCGGTCAAGTCAGTGCAGTTTGAGCACGTCGGCGATGGTGCTGATCGCCTGGTCGATGTGAGTTTCCTCGACGATCAGCGGCGGCGAGAGGGCGATGATGTCGCCGGTGGTGCGCACCAGCACGCCGCGTTCGAAGCAGTCGCGGAAGATGTCGAACGCGCGCTTGCCCGGCGCGCCCGCGATCGGCGCCAGCTCGATCGCGCCGACGAGGCCGATGTTGCGGATGTCGATGACGTTCGGCGACTCGCGCAGCGAGTGAACGGCGTGCTCGAACGACGCGGCCATCCTGGCGCCGCGCGTCAGCAGCTCCTCGTCGGCGTAGGTCTCGAGCGTGGCCAGCGCCGCGGCGCAGGCGAGCGGGTGCGACGAGTAGGTGTAGCCGTGCGGGAACTCGACCATGTGCTCGGGGCCGTTCATGAACACGTCGTGGATGAAGCGCTTCGCGAACACCGCGCCCATCGGCACGGCGCCGTTGGTGATGCCCTTGGCCGCGGTCATCAGGTCGGGCGTCACGTTGAAGTGCGTCGCGGCGAACGGCGAGCCGAGCCGGCCGAATCCGGTGATCACCTCGTCGAAGATCAGCAGGATGCCGTGCCTGTCGCAGATGGCGCGCAGCCGCTCGAGGTAGCCCTTCGGCGGAATCAGCACCCCCGTCGAGCCGGCCACCGGCTCGACGATCACCGCGGCGATCGTCGAGGCGTCGTGCAGCGTGACGATGCGCTCGAGGTCGTCGGCCAGCTCGGCGCCGTGCTCCGGCAGGCCGCGGCTGAACGCGTTCTTCGCCAGGTCGTGGGTGTGGCGCATGTGGTCGACGCCGCCGAGCATGGTGCCGAAACTCTTGCGATTGCCGGCGATGCCGCCGACGGAGATGCCGCCAAAGTTCACGCCGTGGTAGCCGCGCTCGCGGCCGATCAGGCGCGTGCGCTGGCCTTCGCCGCGAGCGCGGTGATAGGCGATCGCCATCTTCAGGGCGGTCTCGACCGCCTCTGAGCCGGAGTTCGTGAAGAACACCTTGTCGAGCCCGGCCGGGGCCAGCTGCACCAGCTTTTCTGCCAGCTCGAACGCCTTCGGATGGGCCATGTTGAACGGGGGCGCGAAGTCCATCTCGGCCGCCTGTTCGGCGATCGCCTGGACGATCTTCGGGCGGGAGTGGCCGGCGTTGACGCACCAGAGCCCGGCCACGGCGTCGAGCACCTGGCGGCCTTCGGGCGTCCAGTAGTGCATGTCCTTGGCCTTGGCGAGCAGGCGTGGCGCGCTCTTGAACTGCCGGCTCGCCGTGAACGGCATCCAGAACGCGTCGAGACTGGCTGGCGCGGCGCTGGCCGGGGAGCTGGCAGCCGATGGCGCAGCAGCGGGGTTCGGGTCCTTGTGCATGGCGTGTCCTTTGAAAGGCGGGCGACGAAAGGTCGAGTCTAGAAGAATCGGCTCGCGGACTAGCTTCCGCATCGAAAATGCGCTGTTCCACATCGTGGTGAGTGGTCATGCTGCGCTGCCGCATAATTTCTCATGGTGGTAAACAGCTTCGCACAATGCGAAAACGGCATGCAAGTCGTTGTCACCTCATTACTTTCTCGTTTCACGAAATGAGCCTTTTGTTCCATGGGGACTGCACGCGCGGCTTATGCTGGCCGCTGTCCCATCAAGCCGCGAGACCGACATGACCACAGCCTCACGTTCCGAACAGATCGCCTCCCTCGAAAAGGAATGGGCGAGCAACCCGCGCTGGAAAGGCGTGACGCGCACCTATTCCGCGGCCGACGTCGTTCGCCTGCGCGGCTCGGTGCCCGTCGAGCACACGCTGGCCCGCCGCGGTGCCGAAAAGCTGTGGTCGCTCGTCAACACCGAGCCCTTCGTCAACACCCTCGGCGCGCTGACCGGCAACCAGGCGATGCAGCAGGTGAAGGCCGGGCTGAAGGCCATCTACCTCTCCGGCTGGCAGGTCGCCGGCGACGCCAACATCGCCGGCGAGATGTACCCCGACCAGTCGCTGTACCCGGCCAATTCGGTGCCGATGGTGGTCAAGCGCATCAACAACACCTTCACCCGCGCCGACCAGATCCAGTGGTCGGAAGGCAAGGACGACATCGACTTCTTTGCGCCCATCGTGGCCGACGCTGAAGCCGGCTTCGGCGGCGTCCTCAACGCCTTCGAGCTGATGAAGTCGATGATCGACGCGGGCGCCGCGGGCGTCCACTTCGAGGACCAGCTCGCGTCGGTGAAGAAGTGCGGCCACATGGGCGGCAAGGTGCTCGTGCCGACACGTGAGGCGAACGCCAAGCTCACCGCCGCCCGCCTTGCCGCCGACGTCATGGGCACGCCGACGCTCGTCATCGCCCGCACCGACGCCGAGGCGGCCGACCTCGTCACCAGCGACGTCGACGACAACGACAAGCCCTTCCTGACCGGCGAGCGCACCATCGAAGGCTTCTACCGCACCCGTCCCGGCCTCGAGCAGGCGGTGTCGCGCGGCCTGGCCTACTCGGCCTACGCCGACATGGTGTGGTGCGAGACCGGCAAGCCCGACCTGGCCTACGCCAAGGCGTTCGCGGAAGCGATCCATCGCCAGTACCCGGGCAAGCTGCTCGCGTACAACTGCTCGCCGAGCTTCAACTGGAAGAAGAACCTCGACGACGCGAC
>CAXSEJ010000257.1:0-3219 GCA_964236395.1 uncultured Rhizobacter sp. | reverse complement strand
CGGCCCGAACGGCGCGGGCAAGACGACCTGCTTCAACCTGCTCACCAAGTTCCTGGCGCCGACGTCGGGCCGCATCCTCTTCGACGGCACCGACATCACCAGCGACAAGCCGGCGGCGATCGCGCGGCGCGGCGTCGTCCGCTCGTTCCAGATCTCCGCTGTGTTCGCCCACCTCTCGGTGCTCGAGAACGTGCGCGTCGCCCTGCAGCGAAAGCTCGGCACCTCGTTCCACTTCTGGAAGCCGGAGAGCTCGCTGCACTCGCTCGATGCCGAGGCGCTGTCGCTGCTGCGCGAGGTCGACCTCGAAGGCTATGCCGCGCTGCCCGCGGTCGAGCTGAGCTACGGCAGGAAGCGCGCGCTCGAGATCGCCACGACGCTGGCCATGAACCCGACGCTGATGCTGCTCGACGAGCCGACGCAGGGCATGGGCCTCGAGGACGTGGAGCGCATCCGCGAGCTCATCCGCAAGGTGGCGGCGAGCCGCACCGTGCTGATGGTCGAGCACAACATGAGCGTGGTGGCGAGCATCGCCGACACCATCACGGTGCTGGCGCGCGGCGCGACGCTGGCCGAAGGCCCTTACGCCGAGGTGGCGAAGAACCCGGCGGTGATCGAGGCCTACATGGGCACCTCGAACGCCGAGCTCGCGGGCGCGCATTGAAGATGGCCGCGCCTATGCTCGAGATCGGCAAGCTGCACGGCTGGTACGGCGAATCGCACGTGCTGCACGGCGTCGACTTCCACGTCGACGAAGGCGAGGTGGTGACGCTGCTCGGCCGCAACGGCGCCGGGCGCACGAGCACGCTGCGCGCGATCATGGGCCTCATCGGCAGGCGCTCCGGCTCGATCAGGGTCAGGGGCAGCGAGACCGTCGCCATGGCGACGCACCGGATCGCCCGCCTCGGCATCGGCTACTGCCCGGAGGAGCGCGGCATCTTCTCGAGCCTCTCGGCCGAGGAGAACCTGCTGCTGCCGCCCGCGCTCGGCAAAGGCGGCCTCGGCCTCGACCAGATCTACACCATGTTCCCCAACCTGAAGGAGCGCGCCGCCAGCCAGGGCACGCGCCTGTCGGGCGGCGAGCAGCAGATGCTGGCGGTGGCGCGCATCCTGCGCACCGGCGCGCGTCTCCTGCTGCTCGACGAGATCTCGGAGGGCCTCGCCCCCGTCATCGTGCAAAAGCTCGGCGAAGTGGTGCGTTCGCTGCGCGAGCAGGGCTTCACGATCGTGATGGTCGAGCAGAACTTCCGCTTCGCCGCGCCCCTGGCCGACCGCTTCCTCGTCATGGAGCACGGCCAGGTGATCCAGCAATTCACCCAGGCCGAGCTGCCGGCACGCATGGAGCGACTGCACGAGTACCTCGGCGTCTGACGCCATTTTCTTCACTGCATCCTTCACTGGAGACCCCATGAAATTCACCAAGCTCGTTTCCGCCTGCACCCTCGCGTTCGCGTCGCTGTGGGGCGCCTCGGCGCAGGCCCAGATTTCCGGCGACACCATCAAGATCGGCTTCATTACCGACATGGCCGGCCTCTATGCCGATATCGACGGCCCGGCCGGCGCCGAGATGATCCGGCAGGCCGTGGCCGACATGGGCGGCGCGGTCGCCGGCAAGAAGGTCGAGGTGCTCGTCGCCGACCACCAGAACAAGGCCGACGTCGCCGCCGCGAAGGCGCGCGAATGGTTCGACACGCAGGGTCTGGACGCGCTGATCGGTGGCACCAACAGCGGTACGGCGCTGGCGATGGCCAAGGTCGCGGCGGAGAAGAAAAAGCCCTTCCTCGCCATCGGCCCGGGCAGCTCGGCGCTCACCAACGACCAGTGCACCCCGTTCACCGTCCACTACGCCTACGACACCGTGGCGCTGGCCAAGACCACCGGCCCGGCGGTCGTGAAGTCGGGCGGCAAGAGCTGGTACTTCCTGACCGCCGACTACGCCTTCGGAACGGCGCTGCAGAACGACGCCACCAACGTCGTCAAGGCCGCCGGCGGCAACGTCGTCGGCTCGGTGCGGCACCCGCTGTCGGCGAGCGACTTCTCGTCGTTCCTGCTGCAGGCGCAGTCGAGCAAGGCGCAGATCCTCGGCCTGGCCAACGCCGGCGGCGACACCATCAATTCGGTCAAGGCGGCGAACGAGTTCGGCATCACCAAGACGATGAAGCTGGCCGGCCTGCTGATGTTCATCAACGACGTGCACTCGCTCGGCCTGAAGGCGACGCAGGGCATGTACCTGACCGACAGCTGGTACTGGAACCAGTCGAACGAGTCGCGCGCCTGGTCGAAGAAGTTCTTCGAGAAGTTCAAGCGCATGCCGTCGTCGCTGCAGGCGGCCGACTACTCGGTGACGCAGTTCTATCTGAACGCCGTGAAGGCGGCCGGCACCGACGACGGCGAGAAGGTCATGGCCAAGATGCGGGAGTCGAAGGTCAACGACATGTACGCCAAGGGCGGCTACGTGCGCGGCGACGGCCGCATGGTCCACGACATGTTCCTGATGCAGGTCAAGACGCCCGAGTCGTCGACGACGCCGTGGGACTACTACAACGTCGTGGCCACCGCGAAGGGCGAGGACGCCTTCACGACCAAGGCCGAATCGAAGTGCGCGCTCTGGAAGTGACCCCGGGCTGGCGGGCGCGCGGCTGATGGAGATCTTCGGCATCCCGCTGCAGGCCTTCCTGGGCCAGCTGCTGCTCGGCCTGGTCAACGGCTCGTTCTACGCGATGCTCAGCCTGGGCCTGGCGGTGATCTTCGGGCTGCTGGGGATCGTCAACTTCGCGCACGGCGCGCTCTACATGGTGGGGGCGTATGTCGCGTTCGTCGGGCTCGACCGCTTCGGCATCAACTACTGGGCCTCGCTGATCGTGGCGCCGCTCGTCGTCGGCGCGCTCGGCGTCGTCGTCGAGCGCACGCTGCTGCGCCACCTCTACAAGATCGACCCGATCTACGGCCTGCTCCTCACCTTCGGCCTGGCGCTCGTCGCCGAGGGCCTGTTCCGCGAGCAGTTCGGCGTGTCGGGCCAGTCGTATCCCGTTCCGGAAGCGCTGCAGGGAGCGACCAACCTCGGCTTCATGGTGCTGCCCAACTACCGGGCGTGGGTGGTGCTGGCCTCGCTCGTGGTCTGCCTGGGCACCTGGTTCGTGATCGAGCGCACGCGCCTCGGCGCCACCCTGCGCGCCGGCACCGAGAACCCGGCGCTGGTGCAGGCCTTCGGCATCAACGTGC
>CAXSEJ010000256.1:0-3238 GCA_964236395.1 uncultured Rhizobacter sp. | reverse complement strand
CTCGGCGGCATGGTCTACAAGGGCAGCGTGCGCGTCGGCGGCGACAAGTTCGACGAAGCCATCGTCAACTACATCCGCCGCAACTACGGCATGCTGATCGGCGACCCGACGGCCGAAGCGATCAAGAAGAACATCGGCTCCGCCTTCCCGGGCTCCGAGGTCAAGGAGATCGAGGTCAAGGGCCGCAATCTTTCCGAAGGCGTGCCGCGCTCTTTCACGATCTCGAGCAACGAGATCCTGGAAGCGCTCACCGACCCGTTGAACCAGATCGTCTCCAGCGTCAAGAACGCGCTCGAGCAGACGCCGCCCGAGCTCGGTGCCGACATCGCCGAGCGCGGCATGATGCTCACCGGCGGCGGCGCGCTGCTGCGCGACCTCGACCGCCTGCTTGCCGAGGAAACCGGCCTGCCGGTGCTCGTGGCCGAAGACCCGCTGACCTGCGTCGTCCGCGGATGCGGCATGGCCCTCGAGCGCATGGAGCGGCTCGGCTCGATCTTCACTTCCGAATCGAGCTGACGAGGGGAGTCGATGGCGCTCGGCACGCTCGATCACACGCCGCCGCCGTTCTTCCGCCAGGGACCGTCGGCGCTGACGAAGCTGTCGTTCTGTTCGGCCCTCGCCTTGCTGCTGATGGTGGCCGACGCGCGCTTCGCCATCACCCTGCCTCTGCGCGCCACCGTCGCCGCTTTGCTCTACCCGCTGCAGCGCGCGCTGCTGATGCCGGTCGAGGCGATGTCGGGGGGGCGCGACTACTTCGCCGGCTTGTCGAAGGCGCTGTCGGCGGAGCAGGCGGCGCGCGGCGAGGCCGTGCGGCAGGCCGAGCGGGCCCTCCGCGCCGATCAGCTGAGCGCCGAGAACGCGCGCCTGCGCGCCCTGCTCGAGCTGCGGCCGACGATCACCGTGCGCTCGCAGGCGGCCGAGCTGCTCTACGAAGCGGCCGATCCCTACTCGCGCAAGGTGATCATCGACCGCGGCGTCAGCCACAACGTCGTGGCCGGCTCGCCGGTGATCAACGAAGCCGGCGTGCTCGGCCAGGTGACGCGCGTCTACCTGCAGTCGGCCGAGGTCACGCTGCTCACCGATCGCGACGCCGCCATCCCCGTGCTCAACAGCCGCACCCAGGTGCGAAGCGCGGCTTTCGGTGGCGCCGCGGCGGCGCAAGGCCAGCTCGAGATGCGCTTCATGGCGGGCAACGCCGACGTGCAGATCGGCGACGTGCTCACCACCTCCGGCGTCGACGGCGTCTACCCGCCGGGGCTGCAGGTGGCGAAGGTGAGTGCGGTCGACCGCAAGGTCGATTCCGGCTTCGCCCGCATCCTGCTCACGCCGACCGCCGCGGCCGACGGCATCCGCTTCGTGCTGGTCCTGGAGCCGACTGGCGTGCAGTTGCCGCCGCGGCCGCAACCGGCGGCCTCGGCCGCGTCGGCCGCGTCGGCTCTGGCCAAGAAGGCGGCCAAGAAATGAGACCCCCATGCTCAGTGCGCTCGTTGCCCGCCGAGGGGGTGCGGTCGACCTTGGGACGGCCCGGCGGTCGACCATGATCATGCCGCGCCGCATCGACCAGCTGCTGATGCCGGTCAACCCGCTGTTCGTGTGGACGACGCTGATCGTCGCCTTCCTGATCAACGTCGTGCCGCTCGGACGGGTGCCGGCGATGCCCGACTTCCTCGCCCTCGTGCTCGTGTTCTGGAACGTGCACGAGTCGCGCCGGGTCGGTGTCGGCGTCGCCTTCGTGTTCGGCCTGCTGATGGACGTGCACAGCGGCGCCGTGCTCGGCCAGCATGCGCTCGCCTACACGCTGCTCGGCTTTTTCGCCGTCACCATCCACCGGCGCCTGCTCTGGTTCACGGTGCCTTCGCAGGCGGTGCAGATCCTGCCCGTCTTCGTCGCCGCACAGGCGGTGTCGCTCGTCGTGCGGGTGCTCGCCGGCGGCATGTTCCCCGGCTGGGAGCTGATCCTCGCGCCCGTGTTCCAGGCGTTGATGTGGCCGGTGGCCACTTGGCTGCTGCTCGCCCCGCAGCGCCGCGCCCCGGACCGCGACGAGAACCGGCCCCTGTGATGACCGAACTCCGCAACACCGAGCACGAGCTCTCGCGCTTTCGCCTGCGCGTGGTCGCCGCGGCGCTGTTCGTGGTGCTCGCCTTCGGCCTGCTCGGCGCGCGGCTGTCGTGGCTGCAGATCGTCAAGCACGACGAGCTGCAGACGCAGGCCGAGAACAACCGCATCGCCGTCGTGCCGATCACGCCCAACCGCGGCCTGATCCTCGACCGCAACGGCGTCGTTCTGGCCAACAACTACTCTGCCTACACGCTGGAGATCGCGCCGGCGAAGGTCGCCAACCTCGACGCCACGATCGATCAGCTGGCCGAGATCGTCGACATTCCGGCGCGCGATCGGCGGCGCTTCAAGCGGCTGCTCGACGAGAGCAAGAGCGTCGAGTCGCTGCCCATCCGAACCAAGCTCAGCGACGAGGAGGTGGCGCGCTTCACCGCGCAGCGCTTTCGCTTCGACGGCGTCGAGATCAAGGCACGCCTCTTTCGCAGCTATCCGCTCGGCGAGGTGGGCAGCCACCTGATCGGCTACATCGGCCGCATCAACCCGACCGAGAAAAAGGCGATGGAGGACGACTGGTCCGATGAAGCCCTCGCCAACTACCGCGGCACGGAGTACATCGGCAAGCTCGGCGTGGAGCAGAGCTACGAGGCGGAGCTGCACGGCGCCACCGGCTTCGAGGAGGTGGAGATGAGCGCCGGCGGCCGCGCCGTGCGCCGGCTGAAGGCGAGCCCGGCAACGCCCGGCAATGCGCTCGTGTTGTCGATCGACATCCGCCTGCAGGCGCTCGTGGAGGAGCTGTTCGGCGACCGGCGCGGCGCGCTCGTCGCCATCGACCCGCGCAACGGCGAGATCCTGGCCTTCGTGAGCAAGCCGAACTTCGACCCGAACCTGTTCGTCGACGGCATCGATATCGAGAACTGGCGGGCGCTCAACGAGTCGCTCGACAAGCCGCTGCTCAACCGGGCGCTGCGCGGCACCTACCCGCCGGGCTCGACCTACAAGCCCTTCATGGCGCTGGCGGCACTGACCACGGGCAAGCGCACGCCGCAGCAGACCATCTCCGACCCGGGCTACTTCAATTTCGGCAACCACCGCTTCCGCGACGACAAGGAAGGCGGCCATGGCAGCGTCGACATGTACAAGTCGATCGTGCAGTCGTGCGACACCTACTACTACATGCTCG
>CAXSEJ010000255.1:0-3278 GCA_964236395.1 uncultured Rhizobacter sp. | reverse complement strand
GATGAGCAGCGAGAGCACGTCGCGGCCGAGGCTGTCGGTGCCGAGCCAGTGGACGGCCGACGGCAGCTGCAGCTTGGCGGCGATGTCGAGGTCGGTGGCCGAGTGCGGCGTCCACACGAAGGAGAGCAGCATCGTCGCGATCAGCGTCGCGACGATCACGGCGCCGATGACGAAGCTGGCCGGCAGGCCGCGCCGCGCCGGCGTGGTCATGGCGTCATGCCGAGCGGGACCTGAGGCGCGGGTCGATCACGACGTAGAGCACGTCGACGACGAAGTTGATGCAGACGACCGCCGCGGCCAGGAGCATCACCACGTCGCGCACGACGACGAGGTCGCGGTTGGCGATCGCCTGGAAAGCGAGCAGGCCGAGCCCCGGCAGGGCGAACACGCGCTCGATCACGACCGTGCCGGCGAGCAGGTTGGCGAACTGCAGGCCCATGACCGTGAGCACCGGCACCATCGCGTTCCTCAGCACGTGGCCCCACAGCACGCCGCCGCGCGACACGCCCTTGGCCCGCGCGGTGCGGACGAAGTCCTCGCGCATCACGTCGATCACCGCCGAGCGGACGATGCGCGCCAGGATGGCGGCCTGCACCACCGCCAGGGCGAGCGCCGGCAGGACCAGCGCCCGCAGCGCCTGGCCGACGCCGCCGCCGGCCTCCTCGCTCCAGCCGGGAAAGCCGGTGGCCGGGAACCAGCCGAGCCTGACCGCGAAGACCAGGCTGAGCAGCACGCCGAACCAGAAGTTGGGCAGGGCGATGCCGACCTGGCTCGCCGCCATGATGCCGACGTCGCCGGCACGGCCGTGCTGCGACGCGGCGACGAGGCCGAGCGCGAACGCGATCGCCGTGCTGAGCGCCATGGCCATGAGCGCGAGCGGCACGGTGACGGCGAGGCGCTCGGCGAGCAGCCCGGCGACCTCCGTGTCGTAGGCGACGCTCATGCCGAGGTCGCCGGTGGCGAGGCCCTTCAGCCAGTCGAGAAAGCGCACGGGCGCCGGCCGGTCGAGACCGAGGCGGGCGCTGAGCGCGGCGATCGATTCCGGCGTCGCGCTCTGGCCCAGCATGACCTCGGCGACGTTGCCCGGCAGCACGTCGAGCACCACGAAGACGACGACCGAGGCCACGAGCAGGGTGGCGACGAAGCTGGCGAAGCGGCGGGCGAGGAAGGCGCTGATGGTGTGGCTCCGTGGCTCCGTGGCTCCGTGGCGCGAGGGCGTCGTCAGTCCTGCGGCCACAGACGCAGCGCGCAGTGCGCTGCGGCGAGGGTGAAGTCGCGGTCGGTGGTCAGCATCGGCATGTCGTGGCGGATGCAGAGCTGCGCCAGCAAGGCGTCGATCGTGCCGAGTTGCACGCCTTTGCGGCGGCAGGCGTTGCGCAGGGCAGCCGCCTCGATGTGATCGCGGCGATCGGGCGACACCAGCGGCAGGGCCGAGAAGCGCTCGACGATCTCGGCGCCGGCGCGCGCGCCGGAGAAGCCCTGCAGCAACTCCTGCAGGACGGTGCCGGTCGTGACGACGATCGCCTCGCCGCTCAACGCCCGGCGCAAAGCCTGCACCTCGGCGGCATCCGGCACGCCGTCGCGGCGCAGTGCCAGCGACCATACGCTGGTGTCGACGAACAAGGTCACTCGCGCGAGCGCTCGCTCACCGGCGCGAGCGCTCGGCCTTGATGTCGAAGGAGGCGTCCCACTCGAGCTTGCCCATCAGCTCGACGATGCGCTTTTGCCTGCGCCGGGCGATGAACTCCTCGAGCGCACGCGTGACCGCGGCCTTTTTCGTGCGTTCACCGCTGACCGCGACGGCGCGGTCGATAAGATCGGGATCGAGTGAAAGATTGGTCGCCATGTGTGACTCCTCACACATGAGTCTACACAGGTGTCGTGATGGCAACAACGCTTCCCTTTCGCAGTGACCACCTGTTCATCGGCGGCGAGTGGATGGCCGGCTCGGGCAAGGCCACCGTCACGCTCGAGGACCCGTCCGACGGCACCGAACTCGCGACGATCGCGCGCGGCACGGCCGCCGACATCGCCGCCGCTGTCGCTGCCGCGAGAGCGGCGGTCGAGGGCCGCGGCGGCGCCGGCAAGCCGTGGGGCGCCTTCAGCGCGCTGGAGCGCGGCCGCGTGCTCGCGGCCATCGGCGCGCGCGTGCTCGAGAACGTCGAGCTGCTCGCCCGGCTCGAGGTGCACGACGTCGGCAAGCCGCTCAGGCAGGCGCGCGCCGATGCCGTCGCGCTGGCCCGCTACTGCGAGTTCTACGGCGGCGCCGCCGACAAGGTGCACGGCGAGACGCTGCCCTTCGCCGCCGGCTACACCGCGCTCACCTTGCGCGAGCCGCACGGCGTCACCGGCCACATCGTGCCGTGGAACTACCCGATGCAGATCGTCGGCCGCAGCGTCGGCGCGGCGCTGGCGATGGGCAACGCCTGCGTGCTCAAGCCGGCCGAGGAAGCGTGCCTCACCGTGCTCGCTTTCGCGCGGATCGCGGCCGAGGCCGGCCTGCCGCCGGGTGCGCTCAATGTCGTCACCGGCCTGGGCGAGGAGGCCGGCGCGGCGCTCGCGGCGCACCCCGACGTCGACCACCTGTCGTTCACCGGCTCGGTCGCGACCGGGGCGCTGGTGCAAAAGGCGGCCGCCGACCACGCCGCGGCGGTGACGCTCGAGCTCGGCGGCAAGAGCCCGCAGATCGTGTTCGCCGACGCCGACCTCGACGCCGCCCTGCCGTTCCTGGTCAACGCCGGCCTCCAGAACGCGGGGCAGACGTGCTCGGCGGCCTCGCGCATCCTGGTCGAGCGGCCGGTCTAAGACGAGGTGCGCCGGCGCATGACCGAGCGCTACCGCGCGCTGCGAGTCGGGCCGGCGGCGATGGACCTCGACTGCGGGCCGGTGATCTCGCGGCGCCAGAAAGACGGCATCGAGCGCCACCTCGCACTCGCCCGCGACAGCGGCCTGCGCATCGCCGCCGAGGGCCGCCTCGTCGACGACGCGCCTCGCGCCGGCCACTACGTGCTGCCGACGCTCGTCGACGAGGTGCCCGCCGGCCACGCCCTCGCCCAGGAAGAGATCTTCGGCCCGGTCCAGGTGCTCATTGCCTTCAGCGGCGAAGCCGAGGCCATCGCCGTCGCCAACGGCACGCGCTACGGCCTGGTCGCCGGCGTGTGGACGCGCGACGGCGGCCGCCAGCTGCGCATGGCGCGGGCGCTGAAGTGCGGCCAGGTGTTCATCAACAACTACGGCGCCGGCGGCGGCATCGAGCTGCCCTTCGGCGGCGTGCGCGA
>CAXSEJ010000254.1:0-3305 GCA_964236395.1 uncultured Rhizobacter sp. | reverse complement strand
CCCGGCGTGCCCGACAAGTTCGTGCGCGACCAGATCGTCGAGGCCGTGAAGCTCGCCGAGATTGCCAAGGCGCCGGTGGCGCTTTCCTGGGCGACGGCCGCCAGGCTGCCGGTCGACAACGCCGCGGCCGGGCTGGCCGACGCCGACAAGATCGTCAACAACCACATCAGCTCGGTGGCAGTGGAGTCGGGCGCGATCCAGGTCACCTTCGGCAACCACGCCAATGCCGGCATCCGGGGCAAGACGCTGACCTTGCGGCCCGGCGTCGTCGAGGACGCGCCGATCGTGCCCGTGGCCTGGGTCTGCGGCAACGCCGAGCCACCCACCAAGATGGCGGCCAAGGGCCTGAACAAGACCAGCGTGCCGACCAGGTACCTGCCGATCAATTGCCGCGGCACGGAGAAGCCGACGCCGCTGGGTTGACGCGGTCATGCCGGTCTCCGACACCTTCGATCTCGACCACGCACGGCTGCGCTGCGCCGGCAAGGACATCTTGTCGCTGGCCCTGATCGAGGCCCGCAACGCCACCCTGCGCTGGGCCGCCGCCCTCGAACCGGCGCAGGGCGGCACGCTGATGCGGCTCGACCTGGACCTTGCGCCGGCCGTGGCCGCAGAGCTCCATCCGCCGCTCTGGTCGCTGGGCCACCTCGGCTGGTTCCAGGAGTTCTGGATCGCTCGCAACCTGCAGCGCGGGCGCGGCGAGCGGGCCGACGCGGTGCCTCCGCGCCTGGCCTCGATCGTGGCCGAGGCCGACGCCTGGTACGACCCGAGGTCGGCCGACCGCGCCGGGCGGCGCAGCGCAGCGGCGGCGCTGCCCGACCTTCGCGCGACCCGCGCCTACCTGGTGGACACGCTGGAGACCACGCTCGAGCTGCTCGACGACAGCGACGAGGACGACGCCTCGCTGTACTTCTTCCGCTCCGCCCTGTTCCACGAGGAAATGCAGGGCGAGGCCTTCGCCGTGCTGGCCCAGACGCTCGGCATCGACGCCGGGTCGCTGCCCTGGTCGGCGAGCCAGGCGCCGCGGCCGGCACTGCTTTTCCCGGCCACGCGCTGGTTGCTCGGCGTCGGCGCGCCCGGCTTTCGTTTCGACCTGCAGCGCGAGCCGCACCCGGTCGATGTGCCGGAGTTCGAGATCGACGCCCAGCCCGTCACATGGGCGCAGTACGGCGAATTCGTCGAGGACGGCGGCTACGACGAGGCCGGGCTCTGGAGCGCCGAAGGCTGGGCCTGGATCAGCCGCGAAGGCCGGCGCACGCCCCGCCACGTCGAGCAGCTCCGCCACGGCGTGCTGCAACGTCGCTTCGGCCAGCTGGCGCGAGTGGCGCCGGCCCAGCCGGTCGTGCACGTGAGCTGGTACGAAGCCGACGCCTGGTGTCGCTGGGCCGGCCGGCGTTTGCCGACCGAGGTGGAATGGGAGGCCGCCGCGCATCAGGGCGCGACGCGCGGCTTCCGCTGGGGCGACGTGTGGGAATGGACGGCGAGCAGCCTGCGTCCCTACCCGGGCTTCGTGGCCGGCCCCGAGCGCGCAGAGCGCGTGCCGCCGTTCGGCACCCACAAGGTCTTGCGCGGCGCATCGCGTGCGACCCGCCACGGCCTGCGCAGCGCGCGCTTCCGGCGCCACGCCGCGCCCGCCGACGACAGCGGCTTCTTCGGTCTGCGCAGCTGCGCGAACTGACCGGTCGGTCGTCGCAGCCGGGAGTCGGCCGCCACCGGTTCCACGCCGTCTGCGCCGGCCCATTAGGGAAACTCCGCGCGCGTCCCCTGCGGGCCAGCCTCGAACATCGTCGTGAGCTCGCCGGGCGGCCATCTCGCCGCCCCGCTCGAGCGCTCTCAGGAGACCGCCCTTGGACCAGCCCCTTTCCCTCACCGTCAACGGCAGGCGGGTGACGAAGACCGTCGACCCGCGCACGCTGCTCGTGCAGTTCCTGCGCGAACAGCTCCAGCTCACCGGCACCCACGTCGGCTGCGACACCGCCCAGTGCGGCGCCTGCACCGTGCACATGAACGGCCGCGCGATCAAGGCGTGCTCGATGCTCGCCCTGCAGGTGCAGGGCAGCGAGATCACCACCATCGAAGGCCTGGCCACGGGTGCCGGGCTGCACCCGATGCAGGCCGCGTTCCGCGAGTGCCACGGCCTGCAATGCGGCTTCTGCACGCCGGGCATGGTGATGTCGGCGGTGCAGCTGCTCGCCGACAAGCCCGACGCCGACGAAGCCGAGATCCGCGAAGCGCTCGACGGCAACATCTGCCGCTGCACCGGCTACCAGAACATCGTCAAGTCGATCCAGTTCTGCCAGTCGGGCGCCAAGCCCGTCGCGGCCTGAGGAGCGCGGCATGGGCCACATGAACGAAGGCGACCTCGCCACCACCGGGCCGATCGGCCAGAGCGTTCGCCGCCGCGAGGACCAGCGCTTCCTCACCGGCGCCGGCAACTACACCGACGACGTCACCCTGCACGGCCAGACCTACGCCGCCTTCCTGCGCAGCCCGTACGCGCATGCCCGCATCCGCTCGATCGACCTGGCGGCGGCGAAGCAGGCGCCCGGCGTGTTGCACATCTTCACCGGCGCCGACCTGGCCGAGGCCAAGGTCGGCGGCCTGCCGTGCGGCTGGCTGATCCACAGCAAGGACGGCACGCCGATGAAGGAGCCCGTGCACCCGGTGCTGGCGCAAGGCAAGGTCCGGCACGTCGGCGACCAGGTCGCGCTGGTCGTCGCCGAGACGCTGCTCGAGGCCAAAGACGCCGCCGAGATGATCGTCGTCGACTACGAGGAGCTGCCGGCGGTCATCGACCTGAAGACGGTCGCCACGATCGGCTCCGCGGTGCACGACGAGGTGGCCGACAACGTCTGCTACGACTGGGGCCACGGCGACAAGGCCGCGGTCGACGCGGCGTTCGCCAAGGCGGCGCACGTGACGAAGCTCTCCTTCGTCAACAACCGCCTGATCCCGAACGCCATGGAGCCGCGCGCCGCCAACGCGACGTACACGAAGCACGACGAGAGCTACACGCTTTACGTCACGAGCCAGAACCCGCACGTCGAGCGCCTGCTCATGTGCGCCTTCGTGCTCGGCCTGCCCGAGTCGAAGGTGCGTGTGATCGCACCCGACGTCGGCGGTGGCTTCGGCTCGAAGATCTTCCTGTACGCGGAGGAGACGGCGCTCGTCTGGGCCAGCAGAACAGTCGGCCGGCCGATCAAGTGGACCTCCGACCGCAGCGAGGCCTTCCTGACCGACGCCCATGGCCGCGACCACCTCACCACCGCCGAGATGGCGATGGACGCGCAGGGCATGTTCCTGGC
>CAXSEJ010000253.1:0-3312 GCA_964236395.1 uncultured Rhizobacter sp. | reverse complement strand
AAGACCATGGCCGCGAGCAAGTTTCGCAACGCCGGCCAGGTGTGCATCTCGCCGACGCGCTTCCTGGTGCAGGAAGGCGTCTACAAGGAGTTCGTCGAGAAGTTCGTCGAAGCGAGCGAGGCACTCAAGGTGGGCAACGGCCTGGAGAAGGGCGTCAACATGGGCGCGCTCGCCAACCCGCGCCGCTCGGCGGCGATGGAAGCGGCCGTCGAAGACGCCGGCAGGCACGGCGGCAAGGTGCGCACCGGCGGCCACCGCATCGGCAAGGAAGGCAACTTCTTCGAGGCCACCGTCGTCACCGAGCTCGAGAACGACGCCCAGGCCATGAACGTCGAGCCGTTCGGGCCGCTGGCGATCATCAACCCCTTCGCCAGCTTCGACGACGCGGTCAAGGAAGCGAACCGGCTGCCCTTCGGTCTCGCCGCCTATGCCTGGACGCGCTCGGCCAAGACCGCCAATGCCATCGCCTCGCAGGTCGAGACCGGAATGATGTCGATCAATCACGTCGGCCTGGGCATCCCCGAGGTGCCGTTCGGCGGCGTCAAGGATTCAGGTTATGGCTCGGAAGGCGGCAGCGAAGCCATCGAGCCCTACCTCAACCCGAAGTTCGTGACGCAGGCCGGGCTCTAGCCGGCAGCCCGGGGCCGCCCGCCCAACCATTTGACATCGGCATGATCGTCGCCGGCCGCTCGGCGGGCCCACACGCCGTCGAGCTCCGCCTCAGGGCCGCTTGATCTCGCCGAACACTTCGGCGGCGATGGCGTCGGCGACGGTCCTCAATCCCGCCCCCGTGACCTGACAGGGGACCGTTCGTCGGCCTGCGTAGGGCATTTCCGACGATGCGTTGGGGTCAGCGGATGCATCCGTTCGGCACCCGCCGGAATGGCGCCACAGCGCCGGCGCCAATAACCTTCGTTTCGCTGAGTCATCGGCAAGCGGGCCACCAAATGCCCATTCAACCACCGTCACTAAGGCATAAGGAACTCACATGAACTTCATCATTTGGCTCGTCATCGGCGGCGTCATCGGCTGGCTCGCCAGCATGGTCATGAAGACCGATGGTCAGCAGGGCATCATCCTCAACGTCGTGGTCGGCATCGTCGGTGCATTGCTCGGTGGCTGGTTGATCTCGCCCCTGATCGGCGTCGGCACGATCAACCAGGACAACTTCAGCCTGCCGGCTATGGCGGTGTCGTTCGTCGGTGCGTTGATCCTTCTTGCGATCGTCAATTTCTTCCGCCGCGGCAGCGTTCGCTGAACACGGCGCGCTCCGGGAGCCCGACATGAACGAGTCGATCAAGAATACCGATGTCGGCAGCTCGAACCGCGATCCGCTGACGGGCGCACCGGGTGCGCATCCAGTCGGCACGGCCCTGGGCGCTTCGGCGGGCGGCATTGCCGCCGGCGCGGCGATCGGCACGATGGCGGGTCCTGTCGGCACTTTGGTCGGCGCCGCCATCGGTGCGGTCGTCGGTGGCCTGGCGGGCAAGGGAGTGGCCGAAACCATCGACCCGACCCGCGAGGACGCGTACTGGCGCGAAAACTACGGCACTCGCCCGTACGTCGAATCCGGGTCGAGCTATGACGATTACGGCCCGGCTTACGGCTACGGCGTCTCGTCGTACGGCCAGCATGCCGGACGGAGTTTCGAAGCGGCCGAGTCCGACCTGTCGCGTGGCTGGGCCACGGCGCGCGGCAAGTCGAGCCTTACCTGGGACAAGGCCAAGCACGCCACCCGCGATGCCTGGACGCGTACCAGCGATGCGATCGAGCGTGCTGTCCCCGGCGACTCGGATCGAGACGGCAAGTAAGCGCGTCGTCCTTTGAAAGGCGCCCTGCGGGGCGCCTTTTTCGTTGTATCGATCGGCACACGTGTGGCCCCTCAGGCGCGTTCCTCACGCCAGAGCCCGAGCACCTGCTGCACCGGCCGGTCGGAGAAGCTGAACAGCGTGGTCTCGGCGCCCGCGACGAGGCCGAGGGTCTGCCAGGACGGCACGACGACGATGTCGCGTCGGCCGAAATCGAACCGCACGTCGCCCACCGTCGCGGTGCCCTCGCCGTCGAGGCACACGTAGACCGTGCTGTCGCTGCTGCGGTACGGCGCGGTCGCGAAGCCGGCCGGCAGGCGTTGCGCAAAGGTGCCGATCGTCGGCATGGGCGAGCGCCCGGTGGCCGGGTTGACGTAGCGCAGCTTGAAGCCGAAGTGTGGATCGGCCGGGCCGCGGGAAATGCCGGCGAGCGCCTCCTTCGTTTGCGCGAAGGGGTACACAAACGTGCGCGACGGCTCGTGGGCCATCGGCGCATGGTCGAGAGGCAGCATGTTGCGGCCGTAGCGGGCGAGCGAATCGCCTTCGGGGCGGGCGTGGGCCTGCGACCGCGCGGCACTTTTCTCGGCGAAGCCCGCGTCGAGGAAGCGCACCAGGGGGATGTCGAGCCCGTCGAGCCAGACCACCGGCTCGTTGCCGTCGTTGCCATGGTCGTGAAAGGTCCATGACGGCGTGATGATGAAGTCGCCGAAGCGCATGGTCGTGCGCTCGCCGTCGACGGCGGTATAAGCCCCTTCGCCGTCGAGCACGAGGCGCAGCGCCGACTGCGTGTGCCGGTGCGCGGGCGCCACCTCGCCGGGCAGGATGAGCTGCAGGCCGGCGTAGAGCGACTGGGTGATGCAAGACCGGCCGCGCAGGGCGGGGTTCTCGAGGACGAGCACCCGCCGCTCCGCTTCCTCGGCCGTGATCAGGCGGCCGGCCTCCATGACGTGCGGGCGCAGCTCGTCGTAGCGCCAGGCGAAGGCCGCGACCGGACTGGCCGGCGCCGGCGGCACGAGCGCGCCGAGCACTTCCCAGAGCGGGGTCATGTGCAGCGCATCGATGCGCTCGTAGAAGGCGTGGCGGGCGAGCGCGGCGGGGTCGGTGTCGAGGCGGCGGTTCATGCGGCGTCATTCTGCGCCGCGGCGGCGGCCGGCAGCGGTCGGGGGCAAGCCCCGTGGTCGACCGCGCGCGGGCGCGGTACAACCGCCATCCCAGCGTCCGAGCACGACCGGCCATGATCCAGATGAAACACCTCAGCATCGTCGACGGCGCCTTCCTGCACATGGAAAGCGCCGAGATGCCGATGCACGTCGGCGCCCTCAACCTGTTCGAGCCGCCGCCCGGCTACAGCGGCAGCGGCTACTACGAGGCGGTGAAGGCGCACGTCGCGACGCGCATGCACCTGGCGCCGGTGTTCACGAGGAAGCTGGCCCTGATGCCGTTCGACCTCGCCAACCCGGTGTGGATCCACGACGACGACATCGACCTCGACTACCACGTGCGC
>CAXSEJ010000252.1:0-3356 GCA_964236395.1 uncultured Rhizobacter sp. | reverse complement strand
CAATGGTGCCAACGTTGACGTGCGGCTTGGTGCGCTCGAACTTGCTCTTTGCCATTTTCAGTACTTCCTTGCTAAACCTCTGGTGCCCATGGCGCGGATCGAACGCGCGACCTCTCCCTTACCAAGGGAGTGCTCTACCACTGAGCCACATGGGCCGAATCCTGGAGCGGGAAGCGGGAATCGAACCCGCGTCATCAGCTTGGAAGGCTGGGGTTCTGCCACTGAACTACTCCCGCACTCAACCTACGCATCGATTCTCTGGTGGAGGAGGCTGGATTCGAACCAGCGTAGGCGTAAGCCAACAGATTTACAGTCTGCCCCCTTTAGCCACTCGGGCACCCCTCCGAGACGAACCTGTGACTATAGCACGCTGTCGCTGTTCTGCCCGATTCCCCACCAGTCGACGAGGTGGGCCGTGGCTTCGAAGTGACTGCCTCCGGCCATGAAAGCGCGGGCGAAATCGTAGGACGGGTGACGGGTGGCGTGAACCGTGGCCACGGTGTCCGCGCCGGCCGCTTCGGCGAAGAACGCCTTCGCCTTCGAGCCCCAGAGCAGGAAGGCGGGCGAGTCGTCGAGCGACGCCAGCGCGCTGACGATCTCGGCAGTGAGCGCCTGCCAACCACACGCCAGATGACTGCCGGTCCGGCCGACTTCGACCGTCAGCACCGGATTGAGCAGCAGGACGCCCTCGCGCGCCCAGGCCTCGAGCGACCATCTTTCCGGCGCGGCGAAGCCGGGCCGGTCGGCGGCGAGCACCTCGAACACGCGCGCCAGCGACCGCGGCCGGCCCGCTCGCGCCGAAAACGCCATCCCGTCGGCGTGGCCGGCGGTGGGGTACGGGTCCTGACCGATGACCACGACCCGCACGGCCTCCGGCGGCACCAGTCGCAAGGCGCGGAACGGGTCGTCGGGGGCGATCGGCCGGTCGCCCGAGACGGCGGCGATGCAGTCGCGCACGGCTTGCAGACGCTCGGACGTCCAGCCGGGCAGGACCGTCGCCCACCGCGGCGGCAGCGTCGCGAACGCGGCCTCGAGGTCGGCCGCGGTCACGCGAACAGTCGGGTCAGCGCGGCGCCGGGATCGTCGGCGCGCATGAACGCCTCGCCGACGAGGAAGGCGTGGACGCCGGCGTCGCGCATCCGGGCGACGTCGCCAGGGGCGACGATGCCGCTCTCCGTCACCGCGAGGCGGCCCGGCGGCAGGCAAGGCAGCAGGCGCAGCGTCGTGTCGAGCGAGACGGCGAAGCTGCGCAGGTCGCGGTTGTTGATGCCGACGAGCGGCGTGTCGAGGCGGAGCGCCCGCTCGAGCTCGCGCTCGTCGTGCACCTCGACCAGCACGGCGAGGCCGAGCGACGCCGCCACGTCCTCGAAGTCGCGCAGCTGCGCGTCGTCGAGCACGGCGGCGATCAGCAGCACGGCGTCGGCGCCGAGCACGCGCGACTCGTAGAGCTGCCAGGCGTCGACCATGAAGTCCTTGCGCAGCGCCGGCAGCGGGCAGGCGGCGCGCGCCTGGGCCAGAAACTCGGGCGCGCCCTGGAAGAACGGCGCGTCGGTCAGCACGCTGAGGGCGGCCGCGCCGTGCTCGGCGTAGCTCTCGGCGATCGCGGCCGGCTCGAAGCGCTCGCGCAGCACGCCCTTGCTCGGGCTCGCCTTCTTGATCTCGGCGATCACGGCCGCCGCGCCGGCATCGACCTTCGATCGCAATGCACCGGTGAAATCGCGCACGTCGGAGTGCCCTTCGGCTTGGTTGCGCAGCGACGCCAGGTCGCGCCGGCGCCGGCCCAGCGAGACCTCCTCGTGCTTGACCTCGACGATGCGACGCAGCACGTCGCTGAGGGGCGGCACGGCCATGCGTCAGCCCCCGGCCCGGCGGGCGCGACCGAAGTCGATGAACTGCTGCAGCTTGGCGCGCGCCCGGCCGGACGCGACGGCCTCACGCGAGGCGGCGACGCCGGCCTCGATGCTCGGCGCCACGTCGGCGGCATAGAGCGCGGCACCGGCGTTGAGGATGACGATGTCGCGCGCCGGGCCGGGCCGGTCGTCGAGCACGGCCTCGAGCATCGCCATCGACTGCGCCGGCGTCTCGACGCGCAGCGCCCGGTTGCTCGCCATCGTGAAGCCGAAGTCCTCGGGGTGGATCTCGTACTCGTGCACCTCGCCCTCCCTGAGCTCGCCGACCATCGTCGCGGCGCCGAGCGAGACCTCGTCCATGCCGTCCTTGCCGTACACCACGACGGCGTGCTTGGCCCCGAGCCGCTGCAGGGCCCGGACCTGGATGCCGACCAGGTCGGGGTGGAACACGCCCATCAGGATGTGCGGCGCATCCGCCGGGTTGGTGAGCGGCCCGAGGATGTTGAAGATGGTGCGGATGCCGAGCTCGCGCCGCACCGGGCCGACGTTCTTCATCGCCGGGTGGTGGTTCGGCGCGAACATGAAGCCGATGCCGGTGGCCTCGATCGACGCCGCCACCTCGGCCGGGGCGAGGTCGAGCGGCAGGCCGAGGGCCTCGAGCACGTCGGCGCTGCCCGACTTGCTCGAGACGCTGCGGTTGCCGTGCTTGCTGACGCGCGCGCCGCACGCCGCCGCGACGAACATCGAGCAGGTGGAGATGTTGAAGGTGTGCGAGCCGTCGCCGCCGGTGCCGACGATGTCGACCAGGTGCGTCTTGTCGGCGACCTCGACCTTGCTCGCGAACTCGCGCATCACCTGCGCCGCGGCGGTGATCTCGCCGATCGTCTCCTTCTTGACCCGCAGGCCGACGAGCACCGCGGCCATCATCACCGGGCTCATCTCGCCGCTCATGATGCGGCGCACGAGCGAGAGCATCTCGTCGTGGAAGATCTCGCGGTGGTCGATGGTGCGGGAGAGCGCGTCGAGGTCGGTGATGGGCATGGGGTTGGTCTGGCTTCGGTGCTTCGGTGCTTCAGTGCTTCTGGTGCTGCAGGTGCGCGCGGATGGCAGCGACGGCTCGCTCGACGCCCTCGCCGTCGACGTCGAGATGGGTGACGAGGCGCAGGTCGTCGTAGGGCAGGATCACGATGCCCTGGCCGGCCAGGTGCGCGGCCAGCGCGGCGCCGCGGCCGGGCGCGAGCTTGGCGAAGATCATGTTGGTCTGCACCGGCTGGAGGGCGAGGCCGGGCAGGTCGCGCAGGCCCTCGGCGAGGCGCAGGGCCAGGGCGTGGTCTTCGGCCAGGCGCTCGACGTGGTGGTCGAGCGCATGCAGCGCCGCGGCGGCGAGCACGCCGGCCTGGCGCAGGCCGCCACCGACCATCTTGCGCCAGCGGCGCGCGGCATCGATGAGCTCGCGCGAGCCGACGAGCGCCGATCCGACCGGCGCGCCCAGGCCCTTCGAGAAGC
>CAXSEJ010000251.1:2915-3395 GCA_964236395.1 uncultured Rhizobacter sp. | reverse complement strand
TCGGCACCGACTCGCACACGACGATGATCAATGGACTCGGCGTGGTCGGCTGGGGCGTCGGCGGCATCGAGGCGGAGGCCGCCATGCTCGGCCAGCCGGTCTACTTCCTCACGCCCGACGTGGTCGGCTTCGAGTTCACCGGTCGCCTGCGCGAAGGCGTGACTGCCACCGACCTGGTGCTCGCGGTCACCGAGATGCTGCGCAAGGAAAAGGTGGTCGGCAAGTTCGTCGAGTTCTTCGGCGACGGCACCGCCGGGCTGGCCGTGCCCGACCGGGCCACCCTGGCCAACATGGCGCCGGAGTACGGGGCGACGATGGGCTTCTTCCCGGTCGACAACAAGACGGTCGAGTACTTCGAGGGCACCGGCCGCACCAAGAGCGAGATCGAGTTCATGCAGGCGTACTTCGAAGCGCAGGGCCTGTTCGGCGTGCCGCGCGCCGGCGAGATCGACTACAGCCAGATCGTCTCGCTCGACCTCG
>CAXSEJ010000251.1:0-2905 GCA_964236395.1 uncultured Rhizobacter sp. | reverse complement strand
AACAGGCGCACGCCTTCTGGCGCGGGGAGCGGAACGGCGCGCACCGTCAATCCGGGTCCCTCGAGCACCGCAAGGAAGCTCGCGTCGTCCTGGATACCGCGAGCGTGTCCGGTCCGAGGCGGCCGCAAGACCGCATCGAGCTCGGCCACGTCAAGGACAAGTTCACCTCGCTGTTCAGCCTGCCGCCGGCACAGAGTGGCTTCAATCAGCCCGCAGCGCACCTGCTCACGCGCCACCACGCCCGCCCTGCCGACGCCCGCGTACCCGCGGCCGACAGCAAGGTGCATCGCAACCCGGCCGTGCAGCCTGGCGCGCCGCGCTTCGTCGACGAGATGAACGCGAACAAGCCGACGCTCGCGGCCGCGCTGTCGGAAGCCGCGCCCGAACACCCTCAGCTCGGCGACCTGACGATCGGCAACGGCGACGTGCTCATCGCCGCGATCACCTCGTGCACCAACACCTCGAACCCGAGCGTGATGATGGCCGCCGGCCTGCTCGCGAAAAAGGCGGTCGAGGCCGGCCTCAAGGTAAAGCCGCACATCAAGACCTCGCTCGCGCCGGGCTCGCGCATCGTCACCGAGTACCTCACCAACGCCGGCCTGCTGCCCTACCTCGACAAGCTCGGCTTCAACGTCGCCGCCTACGGCTGCACGACCTGCATCGGCAACGCCGGCGACCTCACGCCCGAGATCAACGACGCGATCACGAAGAACGACCTGGTCTGCGCGGCCGTGCTTTCCGGCAACCGCAACTTCGAGGCGCGCATCCACCCGAATCTCAAGGCGAACTTCCTGGCCAGCCCGCCGCTCGTGGTGGCCTACGCGATCGCCGGCACCGTGCTGCGCGACCTGATGACCGAGCCGGTCGGCCTGGGGCGCGGCGGCAAGGCGATCTACCTCGGCGACATCTGGCCGAGCAGCGAGGAGATCGCTTCGCTCATGAAGTACGCCATGAATGGCAAGTCGTACAAGGCCAACTACGACAAGGTCGCCAAGGAGCCAGGCGCCTTGTGGGAAAAGATCAAGGGCGTGAGCGGCCAGGTCTACAACTGGCCCGACTCCACCTACATCGCGGAGCCACCGTTCTTCGCGGGCTTCCAGATGCAGCCTCCGGCGGTGCCGACCGGAGTGCGCGGTGCGCGCACGATGGCCCTGTTCGGCGACTCGATCACCACCGACCACATCTCGCCGGCGGGCGCGATCAAGGAATCGTCGCCGGCAGGCCTGTGGCTCAAGGAGCACGGCGTCATCAAGGCCGACTTCAATTCATACGGCTCGCGCCGTGGCAACCACGACGTGATGATGCGCGGCACCTTCGCCAACGTGCGGATCAAGAATCTGATGATTCCGCCCGATGCCTCGGGCTCGCGCGAGGAAGGCGGCGTGACGCTGTTTCAGCCCGGCGGCGAGAAGATGTTCATCTACGACGCGGCGATGAAGTACATGGCCGAAGGCACGCCGACGATCGTCTTCGGCGGCGAGGAGTACGGCACGGGCTCCAGCCGCGACTGGGCGGCCAAGGGCACCCAGCTGCTCGGCATCAAGGCGGTCGTGGCGAAGAGCTTCGAACGCATCCACCGCTCGAATCTGGTCGGCATGGGCGTGCTCCCGCTGCAGTTCAAGCCGGGTGATTCATGGGAGTCGCTCGGGATCAAGGGCGACGAGACCTTCGACGTGGAGGTCGGCGCCGACCTCCGGCCGCAGCAGGACGTGACGCTGGTCATCCACTCGGCGGGCGGCGAGAGCAAGCGCGTGCCGCTCGTCCTGCGCATCGACACCCCGATCGAGGTCGACTACTACCGCCACGGCGGCATCTTGCCCTTCGTGCTGCGGCAACTGCTGGCCGCCTGACTCCGCGTCAGTGGCGGCCGCTCGGTCCGTCGCACGCCGGGTCGTAGCCGGGCGCCGCGTCGCGCACGCTGCCGTCGGGCCGCACGCTCACCTGGTAGATGACGCAATCGTTGCGGTTGAAGCGGTAGTTCCAGATGGAAAGATTTTCCTGGCGCACGCCGAAGATCCAGGTCGGCCTGCCGAACCGTGCGAGCACCGCCTCGGCGGTCATGCCGGGCGTGATGGTGGCGAAGTCGGCCTCGGTCAGTGCGGGCCGGCCGGTCACGATGTTGGCGCACCCGACCAGTCCGCAAACGACGATCGGTGCGGCGGTGCGAAGGAAGAAAGAAGCGGCGTTCATGGGCCGGAGATTCTGAGCGCGTCGACGAGACCGCGTTATGGGTGGGCTCTCTAGAATCGCACGCCCATGACCTCGCCCGACTTCGTGCAAGCGCTGCCGCAAGGCATCTCCGTCGTCGACACGGGCTTTCATCGGCCACTGTTCGACGCTGCCTACCTCGTCGTCGAAGGCCGGCGCGGCGCCTTCGTCGACACCGGCACGAACCAGTCGGTGCCGCGTCTGCTCGCCGCCCTCGACGCCACGGGCCTCGGCCGCGACGCCGTCGACTACGTGATCGTGACCCACGTGCACCTCGACCATGCGGGCGGCGCCGGCCTCCTGATGCAGAGCCTGCCGAATGCCCGCCTCGTCGTCCACCCGCGCGGTGCCCGACACCTCGTCGACCCGAGCCACCTGATCAAGGGTGCGACCGCCGTGTACGGGGCCGACGAGGTCGAGCGGTCTTACGGCACCTTGCAGCCCGTGCCGGAAGCGCGCGTGCTCGCGACGAGCGACGGCATGACGATCGAGCTCGCCCGCCGGCCCCTGCGCTTCATCGACACGCCGGGCCATGCCATGCACCACCACTGCATCTGGGACGAGGCGAGCCGCGGCTGGTTCACGGGCGACACCTTCGGCCTCTCGTACCGCGACTTCGACACCGCCGCCGGCGCCTGGGCGATGCCGACGACCACGCCGGTGCAGTTCCAGCCCGAGGCGCTGCGCCGCTCGATCG
>CAXSEJ010000250.1:0-3416 GCA_964236395.1 uncultured Rhizobacter sp. | reverse complement strand
AGCAGCACCGCGCGGGTCAGCGCCTCGTCCGACATGGCCCTGCCCTTTCCTTCCGAGATCGCTGGCCTTACCCAGCTGACCCTGGAAACCCCTGCTGATGGCCGCCGGGGCCTGCGTGCGGTAGTGCACTGCCGCGGGACGTTTGCGTCTTTTGCGGCTGGCCGTACGGCCGATAACAGGCCGCAGCCGTACTCGTGGCGCACCACCGCCCACATCATCCGCAGAAGGTCGTCCATGCTTTTCTCGTTTCCGCGTGCGCTCCTCGGTTCCACTTCGATCCTTGTTGCCGCCGCGGCGCTGCAGGCCTGTGGTGGGGGTGCCGACGACGGCGACGTGCTGGTCGCCGCCAAACGCTCGACGATGGTTCGGCTGCAGGCCGAGGCGCCCGGCAGCAACTGCCCGAACGGCGGCTCGCAGGTGCTCGCGGGCATCGACGCCGACGGCAACGGCGTGCTCGAGGCGAGCGAGGTCGCGAGCACGCAATACGTCTGCGTCGCCGGCAGCGGCGCAGTGACCCGCGCGACCCTCGTGGCGCTGACGAGCGAACCTGCCGGCACCCGTTGCCCGGCCGGCGGCACCAAGATCAGCGCCGGTCTCGACGCCAACGTCAATGGCCTGCTCGACGCCAGCGAAGTCACGTCGACGAACTACGTCTGCGGCGGCACGCCTGGCGCGGCCGGAACGAACGGAACGAACGGAACGAACGGCACGAACGGCACGAACGGCACGAACGGCACAAACGGCACAAACGGCACGAACGGCCTCGACGGGACCAATGGCTTGAGCGCGCTGATGGCGATGGCCGTCGAAGCGGCAGGCGCCCACTGCACCTGGGGCGGCAACCGCGTCACCTCCGGTCTCGATGCCAACCGCAACAGCACGCTCGACGCAGGCGAGATCACCTCCACCCAGTTCCTCTGCAACGGCGCTCCCGGTCCAGGGGTCGCCTGGGTGTCCACGAGCAGCGCGACGGTGCAGACGACGGGCAACGTCGGCTACCTCGCGCAGAGCGCCGTGCCCACCGTGTTCTCGCTGCCGGCAAGCCCTGTCGTGGGCGACGTCGTCAGGATCGTCGGCGCCGGCAGCGGCGGCTGGAAACTGGCCCAGGGGGCGGGTCAATCGATCGTCACCGGCTCGATCGCTTCGACGTTGCCCGGCGCGGTCTGGACGCCGCGCGCCACCCCGCAGCTATGGCGCGCGATCGCGTCGTCGAGCGACGGCGGGCGACTCGTCGCCGTCGTCAACGGCGGCTTCATCTACACCTCGACAGACGCCGGCGCGAGCTGGACGCAGCGCGAATCGCATCGCACCTGGTGGGCCGTGGCCTCGTCGGCGAACGGGATGAAGCTCGCCGCCACGACCTTCGGCGAGGCGCTCTACACGTCGGACGACGCCGGCCTCACGTGGAGCCCGCGCGACGCGACGCGTTCCTGGGTTGGCGTCGCCATGTCGAGCGACGGCAGCCGGATGGTCGCCACCGAGTACGGCGGCAGCATCTACACCTCCGGCGACGGCGGTGTGAACTGGACCGCGGGTGCGACCTTCGAAAACTGGACCGGCGTGGCTTCGTCGGCCGACGGCCTGACCCTCGCCGCGCTCGCCTACAACGGCCAGATCCACGTCTCGACCGACGCTGGCGGGACGTGGACAGCGCGCGAGTCGAGCCGTGGCTGGTTCTCGGTCGCCATGTCGGCGGACGGCCGCCGCATGATCGCAGCCGAGCAGGGCGGTCGGCTCCACACCTCGGCCGACGGCGGAGTCACCTGGACACCGCACGGCGCGACGAATGCGTGGAGCGGCGTCGCTTCCTCGGCCGACGGGCAGAGGCTGGTGGCCTCGGCGTTTCCCGGCCAGCTCCATGTGTCGAACGACGGCGGCGCCACGTGGACGGCGCGCGATGTCGCACGCGAATGGAACGGCGTCGCGTCATCGTCCGACGGTATGCGCATCGCCGCGGTCGCCTACAACGGCGGTTTGGTCTACACCTCGACCGCATCGACGTCGCTCGGCACGGCTGGCTCCGTCAGCGGCCTGCAGGACGACGCGATCGACGTGCAATACCTGGGCAGCGGGCGCTTCCTCGCCACCGGACACACCGGCGCGCTGACCGTCGAATGAACACGTCGTCGGGCAGCGCGCGCAGTGGCCGTCATGGCGCCGCATAGCCAGCCTGCCGGGCAGCCGAACGCAACCTGGCCGCCGACCACGGCCACGAAGACGAGCAAAGGCCGGCAGCTCGACGTGTCGACCGCCGGGCACGGGCCGCAGGCCCGGCCAGGCAGCCGGGAACGCGCTGCTCAGGCGAGGCAGGCGCCGGGGTCGACGCCGGTGGCCCGCGCGCAGTCGGCGAAGAGCGCCCAGGCGGCGTCATTCATCTCCAGCGTCTCGGTCGTCGCGGCACGGACGGCGGCCTCCGGCTCGCCCGGCAGCAGCACGCGATCGGTGCCCGGCGCCGGCGGGCAGCCGGCGAGGTAGTCGGCGAAGGCGCCGCCCTCTTCGGCCTGCCAGCCCGCGTCGCCGAAGCGCGCCGGGTCGACGACGACGGCGAAGAGGTTGTTGCGCAGGGCGCCGTCGCGCGCGTTGCCCGGCGCGATGGTGGCGCCGCCGCTGAGTACACCGGCGAAGAGCTCGGCCATCACGCCGAGGGCGTAGCCCTTGTGCGCGCCGAAGGGCAGCAGCGAGCCGGCGTGCGGCTCGAACAGCGCCTGGGCGTCGGTGGTGGGGTTGCCCTCGCCGTCGATCATCAGCCCCGGCGCCAGTGGCTCGCCGCTCGCCGCCATGAGGCGCGCCTTGTTGGCGGCGATGCCGCTGGTCGCGAAGTCGAGCAGCCATGGCTCGCGGCCCGGCGCAGCCGGCCAGGCGAAGCACAGCGGGTTGGTGCTGAGGCGGGCCTCGGCGCCGCCGAACGGCGCCACCATCGGCGGGCGTCCGACGACGTTGAGGAAGGCGAGCAGGCCCAGGCCGGCCTCGGCGGCCATCTCGCCGTAGTGGCCGGCGCGGCCGAGGTGGTGGCTGTTGCGCACGGTCAGCAGGCAGGCACCGGCGGAGCGCGCGCGCCCGATGGCCGCGTCCATGGCCACCCGGCCCACGTGCTGGCCGTAGCCGCGCAGGCCGTCGAAGGCCAGGAACACGCCGTCGTCGTGCACGCAGCGCGGCGTCGCGACGGGGTCGAGCGTGCCGGCGGCGACGGCCTCGAGGTAGCCGGGCAGGATCGAGAGGCCATGGCTGGCGTGGCCGGAGCGCTCCGCGCGCACGAGGTGGGCGGCGACGTCGGCGGCGATCCCGGCCGAGGCGCCGCGGGCGCGCAGGATGGCGACGGCGACCGGCTCCAGCGCAGGCACCGCGAGGCGCGGCATCAGAACGCGGCGATGCCGGTGATCGCCCGGCCGAGGATCAGCGCATGGACATCATGCGCG
>CAXSEJ010000249.1:0-3449 GCA_964236395.1 uncultured Rhizobacter sp. | reverse complement strand
TGCACCGCCTTGTGCTCGAGCATCGGCTGGCCGACGATGTCGCCGACGGCGAAGATGTGCGGCACGTTGGTGCGCATCTGGATGTCGACGCCGACGAAGCCGCGGTCGCTGACGGCGACGCCGGCCTTGTCGGCGTCGATCTTCCTGCCGTTCGGCACCCGGCCGACGGCCTGCAGCACCAGGTCGTACACCTGCTCCTTCAGCGCCCCGTCGCCCTCGAACCTGACGAGGATGCCGTCGGGCCGCGCCTCGGCGCTCACCGTCTTCGTCTTCAGCAGGATGTTGTCGAAGCGCGGCGCATTCAGCTTCTGCCAGACGCGCACGAGGTCGCGGTCGGCGCCCTGCATCAGGCCGCCCTGCATCTCGACGACGTCGAGCCGCGCGCCGAGGGTCGAGTACACCGTGCCCATTTCGAGGCCGATGATGCCGCCGCCGACGATGAGCATGCGCTTCGGGATCTGCGGCAGATCGAGCGCGCCGGTGGAGGTGACCACGCGCGGGTCGTCCTTCGGCATGAACGGCAGCTTGACCGCTTCCGATCCCGCGGCGATCACGGCGCGCTGGAAGCCGATGCTCGTCGAGCCGCCGGCCGCGAGCTCCACGGCAACGTGGTTCGCGTCGGTGAAGCGGCCGCTGCCGGTGACGACCGTCACCTTGCGCATCTTGGCCATTTGCGCCAGGCCACCGGTGAGCCGGCCGACGACCTCGTTCTTGTGTGCGACGAGCCGGGTCGTGTCGACGCTCGGTGCGCCGAAGCTGACGCCGAGCTTGTCGAAATGGGCCACCTCGTCCATCACGGCGGCCACGTGCAGCAGCGCCTTCGACGGGATGCAGCCGACGTTGAGGCACACGCCGCCCAGCGCGGCATAGCGCTCGACCAGCACCACCTTGAGGCCCAGGTCGGCGGCGCGGAAGGCGGCGGAATAGCCGCCCGGGCCGGCGCCGAGCACGAGCAGATCGCAGGGGTCGAGGGTCACAACAACACCCGCCGGAAGTCGTCCAGCACCTGAATCAGGAAGGCGTTGAAGCGAGCGGCCGACGCACCGTCGACCACCCGGTGGTCCCAGCTGAGCGAGAGCGGCAGCAGGAGGCGGGGCTGGAACGCCTTGCCGTCCCAGACCGGCGCCGTGAGGCTGCGGCAGACGCCGAGGATGGCGACCTCCGGGGCGTTGATGATCGGCGTGAAGTAGCGCCCGCCGATGCCGCCGAGCGACGAGATCGAGAAGCACCCGCCGCTCATGTCGGAAGGCGTGAGCTTGCCGTCGCGCGCCTTCTTGGCCAGCTCGCCCATCTCGGTGGAAATCTGCAGCACGCCCTTCTTGTCGGCGTCGCGAATGACGGGCACGACCAGCCCGTTCGGCGTGTCGGCGGCAAAGCCGATGTGGAAGTAGTGCTTGAGGACGAGGTGATCGCCCGCGCTTGTGGATTCCAGGCTGGCATTGAAGTCGGGGAACTTCTGCAGCGCGGCGACGCAGGCCTTGATCAGGAAGGCCAGCATGGTCACTTTCACGCCCGACTTTTCGTTCTCCTTGTTCGTGCTGACGCGGAACGCCTCGAGGTCGGTGATGTCGGCATCGTCGTGGTTGGTGACGTGCGGAATCGTGATCCAGTTGCGCTGCAGGGCCGGGCCGCTGATCCTCTTGATGCGCGAGAGCTCCTTGCGCTCGACCGCGCCGAACTTAGCGAAGTCGACCTGCGGCCATGCGGGCAGGCCGGCGAAGCCGCCGCCCGCCGCGGCCGGCGTTGCCGGCGCCTTGGCCGACTGCGCCTTGGTCTGTGCCGCGCCGGCCATCACCGCCTGCACGAAGGACTGCACGTCTTCCTGCGTGATCCGATCCTTCGGGCCGCTGCCACGCACTTCGGCGAGCGGCACGCCGAGCTCGCGCGCGAGCTTGCGGATGGTGGGCGACGCGTGAGGCAATGCACCGGCCGCCTGCACCGGCTCGTGCGCCGCCACGGCCGCCGGCGGCACCTGGCGCTCGGCGCCCGCAGCGGCCGCGGCCGCGGCGGGCGCCGGCGCCGCCGGAGCAGCCGGTGGCGGCGGTGCCGACGCCGCGCCGGCGCGGTCCTCGGCCGGGTTCGTCGCCGCTCCGGCGGTCTGCGCCGAGCCCGGCTTCTCGCCGTCGCCTTGTCCTTCGAGCACGACGAGCAGCGTGCCCTTGGCGACCTTGTCGCCGACCTTGACCTTCAGCTCCTTCACGACGCCGGCGCTGCTCGACGGGATTTCCATCGAGGCCTTGTCGCTTTCGACCGTGACCAGGCTCTGCTCCACCGCGACGCGGTCGCCCGGCTTGACCAGCACTTCGATGACCGCGACTTCGTCGAAGTCGCCGATGTCGGGCACGACGACGTCGACGAGCCCACCTCCGACCGACGGCTCCGCTGGCGCCGGCGCGGCTGACGGCAACGGAGGTGCCGCAGGCGCAGGCGCCGGCGCCGCCGTTGCCGCCTGCGGTGCGGGCGCGGCGCCATCGCTGCCCGCGTCGCCCTCGAGCACGACGAGCAGCGATCCCTGCTTCACCTTGTCGCCGAGCTTGACCATGACCTCCTTGATCACGCCCTCGCTCGCCGACGGGATTTCCATCGAGGCCTTGTCGCTCTCGACGGTGACCAGCGACTGCTCGACCTTGACCCGGTCGCCGGCCTTGACCAGGACCTCGATCACCTCGACCTCATCGAAGTCGCCGATGTCGGGGACCTTCACTTCCACGGCTGCCATGCGTGTTCTCTTTCTTGGATCGGTCAGGCGTCGAGCGGGTTGATCTTCTCGGCGTCGATGCCGTAGCGGGCGATCGCCTCGGCGACACGAGTCGCCGGCACGCTGCCTTCCTCGGCCAGCGCCTTCAGCGCCGCGACGACGATGTAGTGCCGGTTCACCTCGAAGTGCTCGCGCAGCTTCGAGCGGAAGTCGCTGCGCCCGAAGCCGTCGGTGCCGAGCACCTTGTACACACGGCCCTTGGGCAGGAAGGCGCGGATCTGCTCGGCGTAGTTCTTCATGTAGTCGGTCGAGGCGATCACGGGGCCGCCGAACTTCTCGAGCTGCTGGGCGACGAAGGGCACGCGCGGCCGCTCGGTCGGGTGCAGCAGGTTCCAGCGCTCGGCGTCCTGGCCATCGCGCGCCAGCTGGTTGAAGCTCGGGCAGCTCCACACGTTCGCGGCGACGCCCCAGTCGGCATCGAGCAGGTCGCGGGCGGCCTGGCTTTCGCGCAGGATCGTGCCGCTGCCCAGCAGGTTCACGCGCGACGCCTTCTTCGCGCCTTCCTGCAGCAGGTACATGCCCTGGATGATCTCGGCCTCGGTGCCCGGGCGCAGGCCCGGCTGGGCGTAGTTCTCGTTGAGCAGCGTGAGGTAGAAGAAGACGTTGTCCTGCTTTTCCACCATGCGCACCAGGCCGTGGTGCAGGATCACGCCGACCTCGTGCGCGAACGTCGGGTCGTAGCTGATGCAGT
>CAXSEJ010000248.1:0-3485 GCA_964236395.1 uncultured Rhizobacter sp. | reverse complement strand
TGCAGATGGACATCAAGATCCAGGGCATCACCAAGGAAATCATGCAGGTCGCACTGGCGCAGGCCAAGGAAGCGCGCCTGCACATCCTGGCCAAGATGACCGAGGCGATGGGCACGGCGAACACCGAGGTCTCGCAGTTCGCGCCGCGCCTCTACACCATGAAGATCAACCCGGAGAAGATCCGCGACGTCATCGGCAAGGGCGGCTCGACCATCCGCGCGTTGACCGAAGAGACCGGCTGCACGATCGACATCGGCGAAGACGGCACGATCACGATCGCCTCGACCGACGCCGACAAGGCCGCGCACGCCAAGAAGCGCATCGAGGAGATCACGGCCGAGGTGGAAGTGGGCAAGGTTTACGAAGGCGCGATCACCAAGATCCTCGACTTCGGTGCGCTCGTCAACCTGCTGCCGGGCAAGGACGGCCTGCTCCACATCAGCCAGATCGCGCACCAGCGCGTCGAGAAGGTCACCGACTTCCTGTCGGAAGGCCAGGTGGTGCGCGTCAAGGTGCTCGAGACCGACGAGAAGGGCCGCGTCAAGCTGTCGATGAAGGCCTTGCTCGACCGCGACATGCCGCCGCGCGAGCCGGCGGTGCACGAGTAACCCGTTGACTGCGACGTGAAAGCGATCGAGATCACGGCGCCGGGGGCGCCCGACGTGCTGAAGCTCGCCGAGCGGCCGATGCCGACGGCGGGCGTCGACGAGGCGCTGATCCGCGTCGCGGCGTCAGGCGTGAACCGGCCCGACGTGCTGCAGCGCAAGGGCCTCTATCCGGTGCCGAAGGGCGCTTCCGACCTCCCCGGCCTCGAGGTCGCTGGCACGGTGATCGACGGCGATGCCGCCGCCCTGGCCGCAGCCGGCTTCGCCGTCGGTGACCGCGTCTGTGCGCTCGTCGCTGGCGGGGGCTACGCCGAGTACTGCGTCGCCCCGGTCGGCCAGTGTCTGCCCTCGCCTCCTAATTTGAGCGACATCGAGGCGGCCGGACTCCCGGAAACGTTCTTTACGGTCTGGTCGAACGTCTTCGACCGTGCCCGCTTGCAGCCGGGTGAAACCCTGCTCGTGCAAGGCGGCAGCAGCGGCATCGGCGTGACGGCGATCCAGCTGGCCAAGGCCGGCGGCGCGACCGTGATCGTGACCGTCGGCTCGGCCGACAAGGCCGCCGCCTGCCTCGCGCTCGGCGCCGACCACGCCATCGACTACAAGACGCACGACTTCGCTGCCGAGGTCTTGCGCCTGACCGGCGGCGCCGGGGCCGACGTCATCCTCGACATGGTCGCCGGCGACTACATCGCGCGCGAACTGACCTGCCTGGCCGAAGACGGCCGCATCGTCGTCATCGCGGTGCAGGGCGGCGTCGACGCGCGCATCGACGCCGGCCTCGTGCTGCGTCGTCGGCTCACGATCACCGGCTCGACCCTGCGGCCGCGGCCGGTGGCGTTCAAGACGGCGATCGCCGCGTCGCTGAGGAAGACGGTCTGGCCCTGGCTCGCCGACGGTCGCGTCAGACCCGTCGTCCACGAGGTGTTCCCGGCCGCTCGGGCCGCCGACGCCCATGCGCTGATGGAGTCCAACCGGCACATCGGCAAGCTGGTGCTGACGTGGTAGCGGGCGGGGTCCGCCGCAAGCTCGTCGTCGGCAACTGGAAGATGAACGGCTCGCTGGCGGGCAATGCCGTCCTCCTCGAAGCCTTGAAGCGCGAGGCGCCGTGGCCGAGCGAAGTGTCCGTCTGCGCACCCGCACCTTACTTGGGCCAGCTGGCCGCGGCGCTGCAGGGCAGCGCCATCGCCTGGGGTGCGCAGGACTGCTCTGCCCACCGGGCCGGCGCCTACACCGGAGAGGTGTCGGCGTCCATGCTCGTGGAGTTCGGTTGCACCCAGGTCATCGTCGGCCACTCGGAGCGGCGGGCGCTGCACGGTGAGAGCGACGCCCTGGTGGCCGCGAAGGCCGAGCAGGCACTGGCCGCGGGTCTGTTGCCCATCGTCTGCGTCGGCGAGACGCTCGACGAGCGCCAGGCCGGCCGCACCGCCGAGGTCGTGGAACGACAACTGAGGGCCGTCATCGATCTGCTGGGCGCCGAGGTGGCTTCGATCGTCGTGGCCTACGAGCCGGTGTGGGCGATCGGCACGGGCCAGACGGCGTCTCCCGAGGAGGCACAAGCGGTGCACTCGCATCTCCGCTCGACGCTGTATGCGGCGACGCCGCGCGCCTCGAGCCTGCGCATCCTCTACGGCGGCAGCGTCAAGGCCGACAACGCGGCGCAGCTCTTCGCGCAGGCCGACATCGATGGCGGCCTGATCGGCGGTGCCGCCCTCAAGGCGGTCGACTTCGCCGCCATCTGCCGCGCCGCCGGCTGAGCATCACACGAAAGTCCAAAGAAGAATGAACATCGTCATGAACCTCGTGCTCGCGCTCCAGATCATCACTGCGCTGGTCATGATCGGCCTGGTTCTGATCCAGCACGGCAAGGGCGCCGACATGGGTGCTTCCTTCGGCAGCGGCGCGTCGGGCAGCCTGTTCGGCGCCACGGGCAGCGCGAACTTTCTGTCTCGCTCCACCGCAGCGTGCGCGGCAGTGTTCTTCGTCTGCACCCTGGCGCTCGCCTACACCGCCAACGAGCGCCCTCGCGCCGCCACGGCCGGCAGCGTCCTCGACCGACCGGCGGGCGGCGCTTCCGCGCCGGCTTCGGGCGCGTCGGGCTCGGCACAGGTGCCGGGCCTGCTGCCATCGACCGCGACCGCACCGATCACGGCGTCGGCGCCTGCGGCGACGGCACCGACCGCATCCGGAGCAGGCGCCATTCCGGTCAAGTGACGGTTAGAATTCGCAGTTGTCCGGGGAGCCAATCCTCACGCAAGCCGGGCTTTGCGACACAGTCGCCGACGTGGTGAAATTGGTAGACACGCTATCTTGAGGGGGTAGTGGCGAAAGCTGTGCGAGTTCGAGTCTCGCCGTCGGCACCAAGACGAAAGCGCCGGTCCGCGGCGGATTGAAACGGCCACATCGGCTCAGGCTCTTTTTTCTTGCTCGCTCCACTGCAGCATGCCTCTCGATCCCTACCTTCCGGTCATCCTCTTCATCCTCATCGGGGTGGCGGTCGGCGTGGCTCCACAGGCGCTCGGTTTCCTGCTCGGCCCGCGCAAGCCCGACCAGGCCAAGAATTCTCCTTACGAATGCGGCTTCGAAGCCTTCGAGGACGCGCGCATGAAGTTCGACGTGCGCTACTACCTCGTCGCCATCCTCTTCATCCTGTTCGACCTGGAGATCGCCTTCCTGTTTCCGTGGGCCGTTTCGCTCAGGGAGATCGGTTCGACAGGCTTCTGGGCCATGATGTTGTTCCTCGGCATCCTCGTCGTCGGCTTCGCGTACGAGTGGAAGAAGGGCGCCCTAGACTGGGAATGACATGAGTCTCGACGGCGTTCTCAAGGAAGGCTTCGTCACGACGAGCCTCGACACGGTCATCAACTGGTCGAAGACCGGCTC
>CAXSEJ010000247.1:0-3487 GCA_964236395.1 uncultured Rhizobacter sp. | reverse complement strand
CGGCCATCAGGCCGCCCACGGCGCCGAGGCCGACGACGCAGATCTTCACGTCGGCGCCTCTGCGGCGCTGTTCCCGATGCTTGTCCAGCGCTTGCCCGTCCACCGCTTTCCGGCAAAATAGCACGATCGTTCGTTTTCGCGCGAACGCCCATCGCATCTCACGGCGGACCGATCTGACAGTGAACTCATTCGTCGAGGATCCCGAAGCCGCCAGCAGCGCCGCCCTGGAGGGCGCCGCGCCGCGGGCGTTGGTGAAAGGCCGGCAGACCCGTGCGGCCATTCTCGACGCAGCGCTCGGCCTCGCCGCGCAGATCGGCCTCGAGGGGCTGTCGATCGGCGCGCTCGCCGAGGTCACCGGCATGAGCAAGTCGGGCGTGTTCGCCCACTTCGGCGCGCGCGAGGAGCTGCAGATCTCGGTGGTGCGCGAGTACCACGCCCGCTTCGAGGACGAGGTGTTCGTGCCGGCGCTGAAGGCGCCGCGCGGCCTGCCGCGCCTGCGCATGCTGTTCGAGCGCTGGCTTCGTCGGGTGACGATGGAGATCGATTCCGGCTGCATCTACATCAGCGGCGCGGTCGAGTTCGACGACCGGCCGGGCCCCGTGCGCGACGCGCTCGTCACCATGGTGCAAACCTGGCAGCGGGCGCTGGCCCGTGCCATCCGCGCGGCGGTTGCAGAGGGCCACCTGCGCGCCGACACCGACGCCGCGCAGCTGCTCTTCGAGGTGCATGGCCTCATCCTCGCCCTGCACCACGACGCCCGCTTCCTGCGCCATGCCGGCGCCGAGCAGCGCGCCCGTGCCGCCTTCGAGCGGGTGCTCGGGCACTGGCTGCAGCCCGCCGCCTGACCCTTCTTCACCGACTCTCTTTCCGGAGCTCCGTTCATGCCTTCCTACACGCCTCCCCTGCGCGACATGCGCTTCCTGCTGCACGAAGTGCTCGACGTGGTCACCACGCTGAAGGGCCTGCCGGCGCACGCCGACATCGACGCGGAGACCATCGACGCGGTGCTCGAGGAGGGCGGCAAGTTCGCGAGCGAGGTGCTCCTGCCGCTCAACGCCAGCGGCGACGAACAGGGCTGCACGCTCGACCGCGCGAGCCACGAAGTCACGGCGCCGAAGGGCTTCAAGGCGGCCTACGCCCAGTACGTCGAAGGCGGCTGGCCGGCCCTGAGCTGCGACCCGGCCTACGGTGGCCAGGGCCTGCCGCACGTCGTCAACCAGTGCCTGTTCGAGATGCTGAACTCGGCGAACCAGGCCTGGACGATGTACCCCGGCCTTTCGCACGGCGCCTACGAGTGCCTGCACACGCACGGCACCGAGGAACAGAAGAAGCTCTACCTCGGCAAGCTCACCAGCGGCGTCTGGACCGGCACCATGTGCCTGACCGAGCCGCAGTGCGGCACCGACCTCGGCATGCTGCGCACGAAAGCCGAGCCGCAGGCAGACGGCAGCTACCGCCTCACCGGCAACAAGATATTCATCTCCGCCGGCGAGCACGACCTGGCCGAGAACATCCTGCACCTCGTGCTCGCGCGCCTGCCCGACGCATCGGCCGGCTCCAAGGGCATCTCGCTGTTCGCGGTACCGAAGTGGAAGGTCAACGCCGACGGCTCGCTCGGCGAGCGCAACGGCATCTTCTGCTCGGGGCTCGAGCACAAGATGGGCATCCACGGCAACGCCACGGCGCAGATCGTTCTCGAGAGCGCCGAGGGCACGCTGGTGGGCGCGCCGAACAAGGGCCTGGCGGCGATGTTCGTGATGATGAACGCGGCCCGCCTCGGCGTCGGCATGCAGTCGCTCGGCCTGACCGAGGTGGCTTATCAGAACGCCGTGGCCTACGCCAGGGACCGGCTGCAGATGCGCTCGCTCTCCGGCCCGAAGGCGCCGGACCTGGCCGCAGATCCGATCATCGTCCACCCCGACGTGAGGAAGATGCTGCTCACCGCGCGCGCCTATGCCGAAGGCGGCCGCGCGCTCGCCGTCTACGCGACGCTGCTGCTCGACCGCGAGGTGTCGACGGCCGACGAGGCCGAGCGCGCCGAATGCGCCGACCTCGTCGCCCTGCTGACGCCGATCGTCAAGGCCTTCTTCACCGACAACGCCTGGATCGCCACGTCGCACTGCATGCAGGTGTTCGGCGGCCACGGCTACATCCGCGAGTGGGGCATGGAGCAGTTCGTGCGCGACTCGCGCATCAACATGATCTACGAGGGCACGAACACCATCCAGTCGCTCGACCTGCTGGGCCGCAAGGTGCTCTCCGACAACGGCGCGAAGCTGAAGAAGTTCGGCAAGCTCATCGCCGACTTCGTCGAGGAAGAGGGCACCGACGAGGCGATGCAGGAGTTCGTGAACCCGCTCGCCGAGCTGGGCGAGAAGGTGACCAAGCTCACCACCGAGATCGGCATGAAGGCGTTCAAGAACCCCGACGAGGTCGGCGCCGCGGCGGTCGACTACCTGCGCGTCTGCGGCCACCTGGTCTTCGCCTACCTGTGGGCGCGGATGGCCAAGGTGGCGCTGGCCAAGGTCGATTCCGGCGACACGTTCTACGTCGCCAAACTCGCCACCGCGCGCTTTTACTTCGCCAAGCTGCTGCCCGAGACCGCCTCGCTCATCCGCACCGCCCGCGCCGGTGCGGCGCCGATGATGGAACTCGACGCGGCCCTGTTTTGAGCCGGTTCGTTCAACGAGGAGACATCGCCATGACCGTCAGCCTTCGCAATGCCTTGATCGGCCTTGCCCTGGCCGCCTCCGCCGCGGCTGCCGTTGCCCAGGCCGCCTCGCCGGCGGGCCTGTGGAAGACGATCGACGACGGCAGCAAGAAGGAAAAGTCGCTCGTGCGCATCGTCGAGAGCGGCGGCGTCTTCACCGGCCGGGTCGAGAAGATCCTCGACCCCGAGGCGCCGAAGGACGCGGTCTGCAAGGACTGCACCGACGAGCGCAAGGACAAGCCGATCGTCGGCATGACGATCATCCGCAACATGAAGCAGAGCGCCGACGACAAGATGGCCTTCGAGGGCGGCGACATCCTCGACCCGAAGGACGGCAAGATCTACAAGTCGCGCATGAAGCTGGTCGACGGCGGTGCCAAGCTCGACGTGCGCGGCTACATCGGCGTGCCGATGATCGGCCGCACGCAGACGTGGACGCGCGCCGAATGAACACTGGAGCGAACATGAACCGATTCAACGTCCGCAAGGTCGCCGTCCTCGGCGCCGGCGTCATGGGAGCGCAGATCGCGGCCCACCTCGTCAACGTCAGGGTGCCGGTCGTGCTGTTCGACCTGCCGGCGAAAGACGGGCCGAAGAACGGCATCGTCGCCAAGGCGGTCGAGGGGCTGAAGAAGCTGAAACCGGCGCCGCTCGGTGTGGCCGAAGACGCGGTGCTCATCGAGCAGGCGAACTACGAGGAGCACCTCGACAAGCTGAAGGAATGCGACCTGGTGATCGAGGCGATCGCCGAGCGCATGGACTGGAAGCTCGACCTCT
>CAXSEJ010000246.1:0-3498 GCA_964236395.1 uncultured Rhizobacter sp. | reverse complement strand
GCGACCAGGTCGTCGATGCTCTGGTAGCCGCCGAGCGCCGTCTGGATCGCGAGCTGTCCCGGCGTGTTGGAGCACAGGCGCATCGAGGCCAGCATGCCGAGGCCCTCGATGTAGTCGGTGGCGTGGCGCATCTGTCCCGAGACCACCATCCAGCCGGCCCGGTAGCCGCAGGAGCGGTAGTTCTTCGACAAGCCGTTGAAGGTGAGGAAGAGCACGTCGTCGGCCAGCGAGGCGATCGAGGTGTGGACATGGCCGTCGTAGAGCGTCTTGTCGTAGATCTCGTCGGCGAAGACGATCAGGCCGTGCACGCGCGCCAGCTCGACGATCTGCTCGAGCACCGCATCGGGATAGAGCGCCCCGGTCGGGTTGTTCGGATTGATGACGACGATGGCGCACGTGCGCGGCGTGATCTTGGCCGCGAGGTCGTCGATGTCGGGCATCCAGCCGGCGCTTTCGTCGCAGCGGTAGTGCACCGCCTTGCCGCCCGACAGGGCCACCGAGGCGGTCCAGAGCGGGTAGTCGGGCGCCGGGATCAGCACCTCGTCACCGTCGTCGAGCAGCGCGTTCATGCTCATCGTGATGAGCTCGGAGGCGCCGTTGCCGAGGAACACGTCGTCGACGCTCACGCCCTTGACGCGCTTTTGCTGCATGTAGTGCACGACCGCCTTGCGCGGGGCGAACAACCCCTTCGAGTCGGTGTAGCCGGCCGCGTTCGGCAGGTTACGGATCATGTCCTGCACGATCTCGTCGGGCGGCTCGAGGCCGAACGCGGCGATGTTGCCGATGTTCAGCTTGATGATGTGCTGGCCCTCTTCCTCCATCTGCCGCGCCTTCGCCAGGACGGGGCCGCGGATGTCGTAGCACACGCTCGCGAGCTTGCTCGACTTGAGAACAGGTTGCACGCGCAGGCTTTCGAAAAGACGGGCCTAATATTTGACCATGAAGATGCGCGCCGACCGGATCGAAGGACAGAACGCAATCTCGCGCCACGGGCCCGATGGCGTGATCGTCGGCGGCATCGCGCACACCGAGAGCGTGGTCGTGCCGTGGCAGGGCGAGGTGCTGCCGTGGCACGCGGCGAGCTTCGAGGCGCTCGTCGCGGCGCACTTCGCCCGGCTCGTCGCGCTCCGCCCGGAGGTGGTGGTGTTCGGCAGCGGTGTGCGCCTGCGCTTTGCCGCGCAGTCGCTGCTTCGGCCGCTGATCGAGGCCGGCATCGGCTTCGAAACGATGGACACGGCCGCCGCCTGCCGCACCTACAACGTGCTCTTCGCCGAAGGCCGATCGGTCGTCGCCGCGCTGCTCTTTTCCGGGCCGCCGACCCCCGCTGCGTGACCGGCCGGAGAGGCAGAGCGCCGGGGGGCTAGCGCTACAATTGCAGGTTACGCTCCGCGCCGGGGCTGAAACTTCGCGAGCTTCATGACGCCTGCCCTCAACAAACCCGTTCCGGACTTTGAAGCGCTCGCAACAGGCGGCGTGAAATTCACGCCGCAGGCCCACAACGGCAAGATCGTCGTCCTCTATTTCTACCCGAAGGACAACACGCCCGGCTGCACCACCGAAGCGATGCAGTTTCGCGATCACTACAAGGAATTCGTGAAGGCCGGCGCCGTTCTCTTTGGCGTCTCGCGCGACAACATGGCCTCGCACGACCGCTTCAAGCAGAACCTCGAACTGCCTTTCGAGCTGATCGCCGACACGGAAGAAAAGCTCTGCCACATGTTCGGCGTGGTCAAGAACAAGATCATGTACGGCAAGAAGGTCAAGGGCATCGAGCGCAGTACCTTCCTGATCGACTCGACCGGCGTCCTCGTCGCCGAATGGCGCGGCCTCACCGTCGCCGGCCATGTCGAGGAAGTGCTGAAGGCCGTCAAGGGCCTGAAAAAGGCCGGCTGAGCTCTCGCCTTTTCCCTGCGCCGCCCGCTCGGCCGGCGGCCCATCCCTTTTCCGGAACGCCATGCCCCTGCCCAAGCCCCCGGCCAAACGCGCCGACTTCCTGAGCCACAGCGATTTCGCGGCGGAAGTCGCCGCGGTTCCGGCCAAGCGTGCGCGCAAGGCCGAGCCCGCCCCGCCGCCGGCCGGCGCGCCGGCGACGGCGCGGATCGAGCGTTCCGAAGAAGCCAGGCTGCCGGCGGCACCGGCGCCCGCCGCTACGCCCACCTCGGCAGTGGTCGCCCTTCGTGCCGTCGAGCCGCGCACCGAGCGGGCGCGCAAGCCGCGCGGTACCGGCCCGGCCACTCTTTTCGTGCTCGACACCAACGTGCTCATGCACGACCCGACGTCGCTGTTCCGGTTCGAGGAACACGACATCTATCTGCCCATGATCACGCTCGAGGAGCTCGACGGGCACAAGCGCGGCATGACGGAGGTGGCGCGCAACGCCCGCCAGGTGAGCCGCGACCTCGACGCCCTCGCCACCGACATGCCGTCGCGCGATGTGTCCGGCCGATCGGAAGGCCTGTCGCTGGCGCGAACCGGCCAACGCGAAGCCGGCGGCAAGCTCTTTTTCCAGACCGATCTCATCCACGTCACGCTGCCCGAGGGCCTGCCCCAGGGCAAGGCCGACAACCAGATCCTGGGCGTCGTCAAGGCGCTGCGCGAACAACAGCCGGACCGCAATGTCGTGCTGGTGTCCAAAGACATCAACATGCGCATCAAGGCGCGTGCGCTCGGCCTGCCCGCCGAGGACTACTTCAACGACAAGACGCTCGACGACGGTGACCTGCTCTACAGCGGCACGATGGCGCTGCCGGCCGACTTCTGGGACAAGCAGGCGAAGACGGTCGAGAGCTGGCAGCAGGGCGGCCTCACGTACTACCGCGTCAGCGGCCCCATCGTCGGCCAGTTCCTGATCAACCAGTTCGTGTTCCTCGACACGCCGGGCGCGCCATCGCTTCATGCCAAGGTGATCGAGATCACCGGCAAGACGGCCGTGCTGCGAACGCTCAAGGATTACACCCACCAGAAGAATTCGGTCTGGGGCGTGCTGGCGCGCAACCGCGATCAGAACTTCGCCTTGAACCTGCTGATGGACCCCGATTGCGATTTCGTCACCCTGAGCGGCACCGCTGGCTCGGGCAAGACGCTGATGTCGCTGGCCTCCGGCCTGAGCCAGGTGATGGACGACCGCCGCTACACCGAAATCATCGTCACCCGGGTGACGGTGCCGGTCGGCGAGGACATCGGCTTTCTTCCCGGCACCGAGGAGGAGAAGATGGGCCCGTGGATGGGCGCGCTCGACGACAACCTCGAAGTGCTCTCGAAAACCGACTCGGGTGCGGGCGAATGGGGCCGCGCCGCGACCAACGACCTGGTGCGCTCGAAGATCAAGATCAAGAGCCTGAACTTCATGCGCGGCCGCACCTTCCTGAACAAGTTCGTGATCATCGACGAGGCGCAAAACCTGACGCCCAAGCAGATGAAGACGCTGATCACGCGCGCCGGGCCGGGCACCAAGATCGTCTGCCTCGGCAACCTGGCGCAGATCGACACGCCCTACCT
>CAXSEJ010000245.1:0-3510 GCA_964236395.1 uncultured Rhizobacter sp. | reverse complement strand
CGACGATGGTCTGGTAGTCGCTGTGGCCGAACGGCGTGTACTTCTCGTCGATGTCCGAGTCCTTCACGCCCTTGCTCTTCAGGTAGGCACGCAGGATCTTGTTGGTGGTGCGCGGATAGACGTAGTCGGTGCCGAGCAGCACGAAGCGCTTGGCGCCGCCGCCGTCCTTGCTCATCAGGTACTCGACCGCGGGAATGGCCTGCTGGTTCGGCGCCGCGCCCGTGTAGAACACGTTCTTCGAGAGCTCTTCGCCCTCGTACTGCACCGGGTAGAAGAGCAGGCCGTTGAGTTCCTCGACGACCGGCAGCACCGACTTGCGCGAGACGCTGGTCCAGCAGCCGAACATCACCACCACCTTGTCCTGGCTGATGAGCTGCTTGGCCTTCTCCGCGAACAGCGGCCAGTTCGAGGCCGGGTCGACCACCACGGGCTCGAGCTTCTTGCCGAGCACGCCACCCTTGGCGTTGATCTCGTCGATCGTCATCAGGGCGACGTCTTTCAGCACCGTCTCCGAGATCGCCATGGTGCCCGAGAGGGAGTGCAGGATGCCGACCTTGATCGTGTTCTGCGCCAGCGCGGGCAGGGACAGCAGGCTCGATACGGCGAAGGCAGCCGAGGCGGCCTTGAGCGCGAAACGACGTTTCATTGCAGGGGATCTCCCGATGATTTTCGAATGAGGAACAGCGGGCGACGATTCGCCGGCGGGGGCAAGGTCAGCAAGGGCTGTGCCATAGGGTCGTTGCGGTTGGCGGTGCAGCCTTCGCCCGTTCGCACCATGTTGGGCCGTGCGGTGCACCAAATTGAAGGGTCTCGGCGCGACGGCTCGGCGCCCTGCCTCTGGCTTCAGGCCACGGGTTCAGCGCCCGTGCTTGCCGCCGCGGGACGGGTGTCGCGCGTCGGCTGCCAGAACACCTCGCCCGACTGCTCGCTCGTGGCGAGCGCCACCAGCTTTCCGGTGCCGCACGGGCCGCCGATGCAGCGGCCGTTGCGCGGCTCGTAGGCCGCGCCGTGGATCGAGCAGAGGATGAATTCGCGGCCGCCGTCGAGGAACTCGCCTGGCTGCCAGTCGAGCTCGGTCGGCACGTGGACGCAGCGGTTGAGGTAGGCGACGACACGGTCGTCGAAGCGAAGCGCGAAGGCGCGCGCCGGCTCGTGGAAGTGGCGCACGTCGAAGACCACGGCCCGGCCGCGTTCGGCCAAGTCGGTCGATGCGCACAGGCGCTGCGGCGGCAGCTCGGGCGGGACGGGCAGCGGCACGCGGCGCCGAAGCGGCACCGTGCCGTCAGCCATGGCGCTCGAGCCAGACCGCGAGCTCAGCGGTCGAGTGGGCGACGTGGAGCGGCCGGTGGTCGATGAATTCTTCCGGGCTGTGCGCGCCGAAGCTGACCGCCACGCTGGCGCAGCCGGCGTTCGCGGCGAGCTGCAGGTCGTGCGTGGTGTCGCCGACCATGAGCGTGCGCGCCGCCGGGGCGCCGAGCTCGCGCATGATCTCGAGCAGCATGCGCGGGTCGGGCTTGCCGCGCGTCTCGTCGGCGGTGCGGGTGGCGTCGAAGAGGCCGTGCAATGCCGAGCTGGCGAGGGCGTCGTCGAGTCCGCGCCGGTTCTTGCCGGTGGCCACGCCGAGGCGCACGTTGCGCGCCTTGAGCGCGTGCAGCATCTCGAGCGTGCCGTCGAACAGCACGACGTCGTCGAGGCTGGCGAGGTAGTGGAAGCGGTAGCGCTCGGCCAGCTCGCGGTAGCGCTCCTTGGCCAGCCCGGGCGCGGCGTGGGCGAGCGCGTCGGCGAGGCCGAGGCCGATGACGAAGCTGGCATCGCGGTCGCTCGGCACGGCCGTGCCGACGTCGGCGCAGGCCTGCTGGATGCAGCGGGCGATGAGCCGGGTCGAGTCGAACAGCGTGCCGTCCCAGTCGAAGACGACGAGGTCGAAGCGGCGCGGCGGCGTCATGGCAGCGCCGCGAGGAAGCTCTCGCACACGGCCGGCAACGGCGCTTCGAGGGTCAGCGTGGCGCCGGTTCCGGGGTGCACGAAGGAGAGCCGGCGCGCGTGCAGGAACATCCGCTCGAACCGCGCCCCGGGCACCGCGGTGCCGCGGGCAACGGCCCGGTTCAGCTCGAAGTCGCCGTACTTGGCGTCGCCGATCACCGGATGACCCGCGCCGGCGAGGTGGACGCGGATCTGGTGCGTGCGGCCGGTCTTGATCGTCACGTCGAGCAGGGTGAAGCCGGCGCTGCGTCGCGCCACCCGGACCAGCGTGATCGAGCGTCGGCCGCGCTCGTCGTCGGCATCGACGGTGCGGACGCGCCGGGCGCCGTCGCCATCGACGAACTTGTGCAGCGCCACGTCGATCACCTTGAGCGACTCGGGCCAGCTGCCGCCGACCAGGGCCGCATAGGTCTTGCCGAAGGCGCGCTCCGGGTTGCGCGAGCGCAGGTCGTTCTGCAGCGCGACCAGCGCCGATCGCTTGCGTGCAATCAGCAGCAGGCCGGAGGTCTCCTTGTCGAGCCGGTGCACGAGCTCGAGAAAGTCGGCGTCCGGCCGGGCCCGGCGCAACTGCTCGATGACGCCGAAGCTCTCGCCGCTGCCGCCGTGCACGGCCACGCCGGCCGGCTTGTCGATGGCGAGCAGGTGAGCGTCCTCGAAGACGACCGGGAACTCGCGAGCCGGCGCCGGCGGGACGGCGCTGCGGTCGGCGGTGCGCACCGGCGGAATGCGCACCTCGTCGCCGAGGTCGAGCCGGGTGTCGGCGCAGGCGCGGGCCTTGTTCACCCGCACCTCGCCGGAGCGGATGACCTGGTAAAGGTGGCTGCGCGGCACGCCCTTCAGCGTCTTGGCAAGGAAGTTGTCGAGCCGCTGGCCGGCCGACCCGCTGTCGATGCGGACCTTCGTCACGGAAGGCCGCGAACCGTCGCCCCCTATAATGTCTCGGTCCACTCGGCGGCCGCAAGTCGTTGATTCTTCAAAGTTTAACGTCGTCCTTCGAGGCGTCGGCGGTCGGGGTGGCACCGGTGATGCAACGCTGCATCGCCCTGGCAGGCAGCGAACACCTTAGTGACGCGAGCGGTCGGGGCCAGGCAGCGGCAGAGCAACAGATAAGAACCCAAGAATAGGTTTTCGGCCGCAGACGAGCACCGCGCAGCGGGCCTTTGGTCCCTGCACCCGAACTCGATCTGCGGCTCGCGACCAGTGACCGCACACGTGCAAACCACCTGCTTTCCCACTGCTTCGCAAGCGCCAACGCTGAGGGTGCTCGCGCTTGTCTGACCGCGCGAGCTTCTTTCAGTCCAGGGCGATTCCTTCCGGTTCTCTTTCGTTCCTCGTGCATCTGATCGTCGCCAGCGGCCCGGCCGCGGCGGCTTGATAGAGCGCGCCGAAGACGGCGCGCCGAAGGAGTGCAGATGAAACGCATGCTGATCAACGCGACTCAGCCCGAAGAGCGCCGCCTGGCCATCGTCGATGGCCAGAAGCTGATGGATTTCGAGACCGAGATCGAAGGTCGCGAGCAACGCAAGG
>CAXSEJ010000244.1:0-3582 GCA_964236395.1 uncultured Rhizobacter sp. | reverse complement strand
GCTCTTCGGTCTGATGCCCGGGTGCCGAGTAGTAGACACGGTACCAATAGGAGTGACCCGTTCCGTGCCGCTCGTAGAGCGTGCCGGGAGTGCCCGGCAGCAACGGTCCGGCCGCCTGTGAACGCTCCTTCAGCTCGGCGTACTGCGTCCTGAACGCCAGCTCGTGAAGGCGATATAGCGAAGATGGCGAGGAGTGGTCGAGCATCGGCGCCTTACCCAATAATTTTTCATTTCATTGGGTAACGGCGAGCCGAAGCGCCGCCTCGGCAGCACCGCCTCGCTCAGGCAGCCTGAACGAACTGCATCTGCGTGCCGGCCAGCTCGATCACGTCGCCGTTCTTCAGGCTCACGGTCTCGCCGGCGAGCGGCGTGCTGTTGACCGTCGGGCGAGAGGCGCCTTCCACGTGGGCGAGCACGTAGCCGGTGGGCCGCTTGGTGATCGAGGCCACTTGCACGCCCGGCTTGCCGACGGTGGTGACGACCTTCGTGAGCATGACCTCGCGGCCCGCCGCGGCGCCGTTCATGACGCGAATGGTCGCCGGACCGACCGCGCCACCCGCGCTCGACAAGGCACCGAACCCTGAAGCGCGGCCGCTCGGCGTGTAGCCGCCCTGGCCCGACGCGCCAGGCACCATGGCGCCTGGCTTCATGATCATCGTCTTCTCGTAGTCCGTGCCCTCTTCGGCCATGAACTTGATCTTGTACTTGCCGACCTCGACCGTGTCGTTGTGGGCGAGCAGCTGCTTCTTGACGGCCTTGCCGTTGATGTAGGTCCCGTTGGTGCTGTTGAGGTCTTCGATGAAGACGTCGGCGCCCACCATCTGCAACACGGCGTGCTCGCCGCTGACGGCGAGGTTGTCGATCACGATGTCGTTGTACGGGCGACGGCCCAGGGTGGTCTTGTCCTTCGTGATCTGCACTTCCTTGATCACGACACCGTCGAGCGATACGACCAATTTGCCCATGCTTGCTTGACCTCGAAGTCTCTTGTTTTGCGGGCTCTAGCGGCGGCTATCGGCGAAAGGGCCACCACGACCGGGCGGCACCCGCCGGACCCCTTACCCTGACGAGCACGACGGAGATATTATCCTTCCCGCCCGCCTCGTTCGCCGCGTCAATGAGCGCAGTCGCCGCTTCCGGCAGTAAGTCGCGTTGCATCAGCAGCTGGCCGATGACGTCGTCGTCGAGCATGTCGGACAGGCCGTCGGAGCACAGCAGGTAGGTGTCGCCCGGCAGCACGTCGTGCAGGTGCGTCTCGAGCAGCACCGTGTCTTCGACGCCGACCGCTCGCGTCACCAGGTTCTTGTTCGCGGAGAACGCGGCCTGCTCGGCGGTGATGAGGCCGGAGTCGATCTGCTCCTGCAGCAGCGAGTGGTCGTGCGTGATCTGGGCCAGCCGGCCGGAGCGCTGGCGATAACAGCGCGAATCGCCGACGTGGCCGAGCAGCAGCCGGTTCTCGCGGAACACGCCGACGACCAGCGTGGTGCCCATGCCGGCGTACTGCGGGTTCGAATTGGCGGCGTTGAAGATCGCCCGGTTGGCGTTGTCGACGCAGATGTCCATGGCCCGGCGCACGTCGGTGTCGGTGGCCGACTCGGACGCCTCGGCGAGCCAGCGGCCGAGCTCGGTCTTGATGAACGAGGTGCACATGCCGCTCGCCACCTCGCCGGCGTTGTAGCCGCCCATGCCGTCGGCCAGGACGACGAGTGCGGTGGCCTCGTCGATCGTGACGGAGTCCTCGTTGTTGCTGCGCGCCCGGCCGGTGTCGGAGGCGCAGTGAAACTCGAGCGTCATCGTCGACACGGCATCAGACAAGGTTCGTTGACGCCGGAATTGTGCCTCGGGGCGCCACCCTGATCAGGCCGTGGCCGCCAGGCGGTGGGCCCGGTGATGCAGCCACTTGCCGGCCGCCAAGACGATCACCGCGCCGACGATGCCGGCAATGAGCTCGGCATGCGGGAGGTTGGTCTTGAACCAGTCGGCGACGGTCGGGTCGGTGACGAACATCTCGCCGGCGAGAAAGCCGAGCAGCGCGGCACCGAGCGTGATGATGATCGGGAAGCGGTCCATCACCTTCATGAGCAGCGTGCTGCCGACGATGATCAGCGGGATCGAGGTCGCCAGGCCGACGATCAGCAGCACGATCCGGTAGGCGTCGGGCGCGCGGGTGGCGGCTGCAGCAACGGCAATCACGTTGTCGATGCTCATCACGAGGTCGGCGATCAGGATGGTGCGAATCGCCGCGCCCATCGTGCCGATCGCCTTGACCTCGCCTTCCTCCTCGGTCTGCACGAGCAGTTGCGCGCCGATCCAGAGCAGGGCGAGCGCCCCGGCGATCTTCAGATAGGGCACCTGCAGCATCTGCACGGCGACGATCGTCAGGATGATCCGCATGACGATCGCGGCGCCGCTGCCGAGATAGATCGCCTTTTTCTGCTGTGCCGGTGGCAGCGAGCGCGCCGCCATCGCGATGACGACGGCGTTGTCGCCCGAGAGCAGCAGGTTGGCGACGATGATGGCGCCCAGGGCGCCCCACACGGCGCCCGAGGTCAGCGCCTCCATCAGACCAAAGCCTTCATGAGGCGGCCCATCTCCGACGGGTCGCGCGTGACGGTGAAGCCCGATTCCTCCATCACCGCCAGCTTCGCGTCGGCCGTGTCGGCGCCGCCCGAAATCAGCGCGCCGGCGTGACCCATGCGCTTGCCCGCCGGCGCCGTGACGCCGGCGATGAAGCCGACCACGGGCTTTTTCATGTGGTCCTTGCACCAGCGGGCCGCATCGGCCTCATCGGAGCCGCCGATCTCGCCGATCATGATGACGGCGTCGGTGCCCGGGTCGTCGTTGAACAGCTTCATGATGTCGATGTGCTTCAGGCCGTTGATCGGGTCGCCGCCGATGCCGACCGCGCTCGACTGGCCGAGCCCCACCTCGGTGATCTGGGCCACCGCCTCGTAGGTCAGCGTGCCCGAGCGGCTCACGACGCCGATCCGCCCCTTCCTGTGGATGTGGCCGGGCATGATGCCGATCTTGATCTCGTCGGGCGTGATCAGGCCGGGACAGTTCGGCCCGAGCAGCAGCGTCTTCTTGCCGCCCTTGGCCTCGCGCGCGCGCATGCGGCTGCGAACCTCGAGCATGTCTTTCACCGGGATGCCTTCGGTGATGCAGATGGCCAGGTCGAGCTCGGCCTCGACGGCTTCCCAGATCGCCGCCGCCGCGCCGGCCGGCGGCACGTAGATCACGCTGACGGTGGCGCCGGTCTCTTTCGCGGCCTCCTTGACGGTGGCGAAGATCGGGATGCCCTCGAAATCCTCGCCCGCCTTCTTCGGATTGACCCCGGCGACGAAGCACTCGCGGCCGTTGGCGTACTCGCGGCACATGCGGGTGTGGAACTGGCCGGTCTTGCCGGTGATGCCCTGCGTGATGACACGCGTGTTCCTGTCGATCAGGATGCTCATTTCAGCGCCTCCATGACCTTCTTGGCCGCTTCGGCCATCGAATCGGCGCTGATGATGGGCAGGCCCGAGTCGGCGAGCAGCTTCTTGCCCAGCTCCTCGTTGGTGCCCTTCATGCGCACGACCAGCG
>CAXSEJ010000243.1:0-3588 GCA_964236395.1 uncultured Rhizobacter sp. | reverse complement strand
AGGAAGCCCGAGTCGTAGAAGATCGTCGTCGTCGGGCCGATGAGCAGGCCGGAGAGCGCGCCGATGAAGGCGGCCAGGCCGAAGCTGAGCTGGCCGGCGCTCGCGGTCGAGATGCCCATGAGGCGGGCGCCGAGCCGGTTCACGGCCGTGGCGCGCAGCGCCTTGCCGCGCAGGGTGCGCTCGAAGAACAGGAACAGCGCCACGATGAGCACGACCGAGACGGCGAAGATGATCAGCGTCTGGCCGGAGAGGATCAGCGGGCCGGCGGCGAAGCGCTGGTCCCAGAAGCTCGGGTTGCGAAAGCCCTCGGCGCCGAAGAAGGCCAGGCCGAGCCCGGCGAGGGCGAAGTGCACGCCGACCGAGACGATGAGCAGCACCAGCACGGTGGCGTCGGCCAGGCGCTGGTAGGCGATGCGGTAGACGAGCGGGCCGAGCAGCGTGACGATGGCGAGCGAGAGCGCGCTCTGCACCAGCAGCGAGAACTTCTGCGGCGCGGCCCAGACCGTGACCGCCGTGACGGCCGCCGGCAAGGCCAGGGTGCGCAGCACGCCGCGCAGCAGCATCGCCGCCGGCAAGCCGCGGCGCACCGCCTGCACCAGATCGAGCAGCGCCGCCACGACCGCGAGCACGAGCAGCAGCCACACCGTGCCCGGCACCTTGCCGAGCTGCAGCAAGGCCAGCGTCAGCGCCCCGTAGGCGACGAACTCGCCCTGCGGAATGAAGATGGCGCGGGTCACCGCGAAGACCAGGACGAGGGCGAGCGCGAGCAGCCCGTAGACGGCGCCGTTGGTGACGCCGTCGAGCAGCAGGATGCCGGCGATCGAGGCGTCCATGGCGGCCGTCGCCTAGCGGGGAGCGCCGTCCGGCACTACTGCACCACCTGCCAGTCGCCGCCGCTCACCTTGAGCAGCACGCCGGTCTCCGGGGTGTAGCCGAAGTGGTCGGTCGCGGTCCAGTTGAGCACGCCCTGCGAGACCGGCGTGCGGCCCATCGTCTCGAAGGCCTCCTTCAGCGCGGCGCGGAACTGCGCCGTGCCCGGCCTGGCCCTGGCGAGTGCCAGCGGCACCGCCTTCTGCAGCACGATGACCACGTCGTAGGCGTGCGCCGCGAACTGGTTCGCCGTGCCCTTGCCGTAGGCCTTCTCGAAGTCGTCCTTGAACTTCATGCCGATCGCCTTGCTGGCGTTGTTCGCCGGCAGCTTGTCGGCGACGACCGCCGGGCCCGACGACACGAACGAGCCCTCGACGTCGGCACCGCCGACGCGGATGAGATCCATCGTCGCGGCGCCGTGCGTCTGGTAGAGCTTGGCCTTCGGGTAGCCGCGCTCGACCAGGCCCTTGTGCGGCATGGCCGCGCCGCTGCCGGAGGCGACGATCAGGATCGCGTCGGGGTTGGCCGAGACGAGCTTCAGCGCCTGGCCGGTGACGCTGGTGTCGGGCCGGGCGAAGCGCTCGGTGGCCACCAATCTGATGCCAGCCTTCTCGGCCAGCGGCTGGATGTCGGTGAGCCAGGCCTCGCCGTACGCGTCGGAGTAGCCGAGGAAGCCGTAGGTCCTGACGCCGAGCTTCTTCCACTGCTCGACGATCGGAATCGCCATCACGGCCGTCGACTGCGGCATGCGGAACGACCACCCACCCTTGCCCGGCGGCAGGTTCACCGGCGAGAGCATGAGCTGCACCGTCTGCGCCTCGGCCGCGACGTCGGACATCGCCGCGGCGATCGGCGTGGCCGCCGAGCCGACGATGAGGTCGACCTTGTCCTCGCTGACGAAGCGGCGTGTGTTCCTGACGCCGACGGTCGGATCGGTGGCGTCGTCGAGGACGATGACGTTGAGCTTCTCGCCGCCGATCGACGTCGGCCAGAGCGCGATGCCGTTCTTCGTCGGGATGCCGAGCGCCGACGTCGGGCCGGTGAGCGGGATGCTCACGCCGATGGTGATGTCGGCGAGCGCGCTGCCGGCGCCGAGGGTGGCGCCGAGCGCGAGCGCGAGCCTGCCGAGCGCCAGCGCGAGCCTGCCGGACGCCAGCGCGAGCCTGCCGGACGCCAGCGCGAGCCTGCTGGACGCCAGCGCGAGCCTGCTGAGGGTGTTCATGCCTTGTCGTTTCCTGATGTGCGTGCCGTTACCGGCACATGGCCTTGATGTCGTCGGGAACGGGAACGGCGCGCAGCCGGTCGGGATTGTCGTCGTCGCGGCGCACGAAAGCACGCGTCTCGGTGCCTTCGCAGATGAGCGTCTCGCCGCGCGTGACGCGGTGGTGCTGCACGAACACCTTGTTTCGCCACTCCTGCACGTGGGTGGCGATGGTGAGCGTCTCGGCGTAGGTGGCGGCGGTGACGAAGCGCGTCCGGGTCTCGAGCAGCGGCGTGCCGACGATGCCGCGGGTCTTGACCAGCTCGCGCCACGGCGGCCCGCCGCACTGCATGAAGAACGAGAGCGAGCCAGCGTCCATCCAGCGCTGGAAGTTGGGATAGAAGACGATGCCCGCCGGGTCGCAGTCGCCGAACTGGACCTCGACGGTATGGGTCGTGGTGCGCGGCACGCTCACCGGGCCGCAACGATCACGTCGCGGTCGCGGCCGGCGTACAGGCGCTCGACGTCGGCCTCGCGGTGGGCGAGCACCGCGCGCTGGTTGATCGAGCCCTTGTCGGTGATCTCGCCCTTGTCGATCGACGCTGGCTCGGCCAGCACCAGGGCCCGCGCCACGCGGGTCGCGCTGCCGCTGCCGCTGGCGTGGAGGTGGTCGACCAGCCGCTGCCAGAAGGCGCGCACCTGCTCGTCGCCGAGGGCGATGTGGGCCGACGCGTTCGGGGGCAACCCGGCCTCGGCCCGGCACGCGTCGAGGCGCGGGAAGACGAGGATGCCGATCTCGTCGCGGTCGATGCCGGCGATCACCACGTCCTGCACCAGCGGGTCACCGGCGGCGATGATCTTCGCGCGCAGCGGGCCGACCGAGACGAAAGTGCCGGTCGAGAGCTTGAAGTCCTCGGCGATGCGGCCATCGAACACGAAGCCGCGCTCCGGCTCGGCCGGGTCCATCGCCCTGGCCGCGTCGCCGCTGCAATAGAAGCCCTCGGCGTCGAAGCACTCGGCCGTCTGCTCGGGCGAGCGCCAGTAGCCGGGTGTCACGTTCGGGCCGCGGTAGCGCACTTCCATCTTGTCGCCCATCGGCGCCAGCTTCATCTCGAGGCCAGGCGCCGGCAGGCCGATGTGGCCCGACTTCACTTCGCAGGCGTTGGCACAGATCGCGAACGGCGCCGTTTCGGTCATGCCCAGGCCGGTGAGCATCTTCACCCGCTGGCCGATCTCGAGCTCGGCCAGGCGGTCGAGCTTGTCCCAGACCGGCTGGGCCAGGCCGGCGCCCGAGAAGAAGAACATGTTGACGCGGCTGAACAGCGTCTTGCGAAGCACCGGGTCGACCTCGAGCGCGTTGGCGATTTCCTCGAAGCCCTTGGGCACGTTGAAATAGATCGTCGGCGCGATCTCGCGCAGGTTGCGCAGCGTCTGGCCGATCAGCGCGGGCGTCGGCTTGCCTTCGTCGATGTAGAGCGTGCCCCCGTTGTAGAGCACGATGCCGACGTTGTGGTTGC
>CAXSEJ010000242.1:2969-3598 GCA_964236395.1 uncultured Rhizobacter sp. | reverse complement strand
TCGCGGCCGAACGCCATCAGGTCCGGCAGCCGCGCCATCGTGCCGTCTTCGTTCATCACTTCGCAGATCACCGCGGCCGGCGTCAGGCCGGCCATCGCGGCCAGGTCGCAGCCGGCTTCGGTGTGGCCGGCGCGCATCAGCACGCCGCCTTCCTGCGCCTGCAGCGGGAAGATGTGGCCGGGCTGGACCAGATCGCTCGCCTTCGCGTCGCGCTTGACGGCCGCCTGCACGGTGCGCGCACGGTCGGCCGCCGAAATGCCGGTCGAGACGCCGGTGGCGGCCTCGATAGAGACCGTGAACGCGGTGCCGTGGCGGGTGCCGTTCTTCATCGTCATCGGCGGCAGCTGCAGGCGCTCGCAGCGCTCGCGCGTCAGCGTCAGGCAGATCAGGCCACGCCCGTAGCGCGCCATGAAGTTGATCGCCGCGGCGCTGACATGGTCGGCGGCCAGCACCAGATCGCCTTCGTTCTCGCGGTCTTCTTCGTCGACGAGGATCACCATGCGGCCGGCCGCCAGGTCGGCGACGAGCTCGGGTACCGGTGAAATGAGCATCCGGCGATTGTAGGCACGGGCAACATCACCCTGGGGCAGCCGTGTCGAGCGCCGCATGACGACACGACGCCCGAGCCA
>CAXSEJ010000242.1:0-2959 GCA_964236395.1 uncultured Rhizobacter sp. | reverse complement strand
GGCGCGTCAGTCGCTGCCCCGACGTTCGAGCATGCGCTCGACGTAGCGGGCGATCAGGTCGATCTCGAGGTTGACGCGGCTGCCGACGGCGAGGCCGCCGAGCGTCGTGTGGGCGAGCGTGTGCGGAATCACGTTGGTGCTGAATTCGCAGCCGGCCGCGCCGTCGACGACGCCGTTGACCGTCAGGCTCACGCCGTTCACCGCGATCGAGCCCTTGCGGGCCAGGAAGCGCGCCAGCGCACGCGGCGCCTCGATGCGCAGCTCGCACGATTCGCCGGCCGCTCCCCTGTGCGTGACGCGGCCGATGCCGTCGACATGGCCGCTCACCAGGTGGCCGCCGAGACGCTCGTGGGCGCGCATCGCCTTTTCGAGGTTGACGCTGCCCAGCGCGTCGAGGCCGCTCGTCTTGTCGAGGCTCTCGGCCGAGATGTCGACCGTGAAGCGCGACGTGGCCGGGTCGATCGCGGTGGCGGTCATGCAGGCGCCGTCGAGAGCGATGCTGTCGCCCGGCTGCACGTCGTCGAGATAACCGTGCGGCGCTTCGATCGTGAGCCGTTTGCCGTGCGTCGGTGCGCTGCCGAGCGGCTGTACGGCGACGATGCGGCCGACGCTGGTGATGATGCCGGTGAACATCGGCGGATTGTCGCAAACGCCCGGGTAGGGAAGGCTTGCGCGTGAGTCGCGACTGCTGTTCGGGGTTGGACACGACGACGTTGGTGAACAAGGGTCGCCATGGCGTTGCGCGTGCCCGTGCAATGTTCTTTGAGCATTCCCGGGACCTTACGGTTAGGCGCTCTCAGCCATAGACTCCGTGCTCTGACTTTTCACCAGACTCCGGGGGCTCTTTGTGCAGGTCGTTGGCAAGTCGTACGTAGGTTTTGTACGGGAGTTGCTGATCCAAGGCTGGAATTGCCGTCGATTGCACCCAACGGGTCAAAGTCTTTATATTGAACGATTGAACATCTTCCGCCGCCTTGTTCAACAGCCCTCGCGCCCGACCGAATGGGTGTCCTTGCGACGCTGCATGCTCAGCTATGTCATCGATAAGAGTCAGACGAAGCATGACGACAGACCAAGCAGTGAGTGCAACCTGGCGCGAAAGTTGAATACCATCCACTGTTCTAATGTCAGAAGCCGCGATCTGAGGCTCATCAGCAAGCCGACTCCTCGTCCACCAGTACAGGTGAATGCCGCTGGTCCATCTTCCTTCTCGAGAGACGCAGTTGGCGACATAGGCTCGCGACAGACTCGTCAGTGCGACTTCGGCTCGCGCCCCCGCGGTGTTCTTCAGCATCGCGAGCGACTCGATCTTGGAGCCGAGCGTGCCGTAGTCGAACGCAATGGACCCTACAGGATCCGAAGTTAGGGACTTGAGGTCGGCAGGATCGGAAGACACGCTCCCATTTGCGGGCTTGTGCTCTACCACGCTCACTATCTCGTGGATTGAATAATGCTTACGATGGACCCCGCCTACCTCTCGTGCGCGCTTGAGCGAGAGGTCTTTACGGAGCTGTAAACCGCAAGTTGTCTCTTCGGCTAGGTTCAAAACCTTTAGGTGCCTTGAGCAATAACCCACCGAAAGTCCCAACGGACCATACTGGAGGCCGTTGAACCAGCAGTTCTGGCAAGACTGCAGATTCATTTTCTTCGAAAGATCTCGGCGACGGTTGCTTTGAGCTCTTGCTGCCCACGAAAGTCGAGGAGATGTTCTGACCATTGCTCGACGTAACGGCGGGCCTGCATCACCTCGAAAGCATCTGACCATTTCGCCTTGCCCTTGCCGTTACCCTTCAAGGACGCCAACAGTTCAGAGTTCGAAATATGGGCGATCGAGCGGGCTTTCGCTGCAGAGACTGAGGTCTCCCAAACCGCTCCGCTGCCTGCAAAGCGATGAGCGGTCACCAGGTTCTCCGTCGTCGACAGATAAGGTGTCTCCCTACCCGGACCCTCAAAATAAAGAATGTGCCTCACCAGCGAGTCGTCAGCGGCCGGGACTGGAAGGCGGACGCCCGCAGTGAGGTCTCCACGGAACAGGGGATCTTTGCTTGCCTTCCACTTTTGCTGTTTCATCGAGCCAGGGTCGAACGGAAGAATTTTTATTCTAGAGGCTGGTACCGGGCCTAGGTGAGAGCGCGGGTGGAAGCTTTGGTGGCCCCTACCTTCTTCATCCGCGAACAGTCCGAAGGCGCTTCGCGCCGTTGCCTGCCGCACCCCCCGAACGTCCGGCCCCACGATCGCTGCAAGCGCGCGTCAACGCACGGGCCGCGCCACGATCCGCAGGTCGGCGCCGATCGGCGTGATGCCGACGAAGCGCAGCTCGAGCGCGTCGGCGAGCGACGCGAGCGGGCCGAACGCGGCCAGGTCGCGGCCGGTGCCGAGCAGCTTCGGCGCCATGTAGACCAGGAACTCGTCGACCCATCCTTCGCGCACCAGCGAGCCGTTGAGCTTGTGGCCGGCTTCGACGTGCAGCTCGTTCACGCCGCGAGCCGCGAGGTCGACGAGGACCGCGCCGAGGTCGACCTTGGCGGCCGCCGATGGCCGGTAGGCGATCTCGACGCCGCGGCCGGCCAGCGCGGCGGCGCGCTCGTCGTGCGGCAGCGCCGCGTAGACGAGCACGCGGCCTGGGCCGTCGAGGATGCGGGCCGGCGGCGGCGTCTCGAGGCGCGAGTCGACGATCACGCGCAGCGGCTGGCGAGCGGTCTCGACCAGCCGCACGTCGAGGCGCGGGTCGTCGTCGAGCACCGTGCCGACGCCGGTCAGCAGCGCGCCGGCTCGCTTGCGATAGGCATGGCCGTCGGTGCGCGCCGCGCTGCCGGTGATCCACTGGCTGGCGCCGTTGGCGAGCGCGGTGCGGCCGTCGAGCGAGACCGCGGCCTTCAGGCGCAGCCATGGCCGGCCTCGCTCCATGCGCGAGAAGAAGCCGATGTTGAGCTCGCGCGAGGCGTCGGCGCCGAGGCCG
>CAXSEJ010000241.1:0-3605 GCA_964236395.1 uncultured Rhizobacter sp. | reverse complement strand
CGGGCCGCCGCCGCGTCGCTGGCCAGCCGTGAGCTCGGCTGACCGGCGCGGCTACGCCGGCTCGGCGTCGAGCGCGGCCAGCTGCGCGGGCGTGCCGACGTTGCTCCAGCGGCCGCCGTAGACCTCGGCGCCGATGCGCCGCTCGCGCATGCCGGCATGGAGCAGAGGCGCCAGCGGTGCGTGCGTGCCCGGCGCGACAGGCGCGAACATCTCGGCGCGAGCCAGGGCGATGTTGGCGTAGGTCCAGCGCTGGCCGTCGGGGCCGCTGCCTTCGGCCAGGCCGAGGCCGTCGGCACCGAGGCCGAAGTCGCCTTGCGGATGAAAGCTCGGGTTCGGCACCAGCCAAAGGTGCGCCAGCCGGCCGCTGGCAGCGAAGCGCTCGGCGTGGGCGGCGGTGAACCGGAAGTCGGGCGCATGCACATCGGCCGAGACGATCCAGAAGGCGTCGCCGAGCAGCGGCAGCGCCTTGGCGATGCCGCCGGCGGTCTCGAGTGCGCCGCCGTGGTCGCGGCCTTCCATCGAATAGGTGATCCGCACGCCGTAGCGCGAGCCGTCGCCGAGCGCGGCAACGATCTGCTCTTCGAGCCAGGCCGTGTTGACGACGACCTCGCGCACGCCGCCGGCCGCCAGCGCCTCGAGGTGCCATTCGATCAGCGGCTTGCCGTGCACCGCGAGCAGCGGCTTGGGCGTGACGTCGGAAAGCGGCCGCATGCGCGCCCCCCGCCCGGCGGCCAGGACGATGGCCTTCATGCCGGCGCCGCGGCGCCGGCGCCGCGGCAGGCGGTGCGCAGGGCAGCCGGGTCGGTCATTGGCGGCCGCCCGGCATCGCAAGCGCGCAGATCGGCGGTCAGGTGCAGGCCGTGCATGGCCGGATTATCCGAGGCCCGGGGCTTCCGACCGGCCCCGTAAAATGACCGGCTTCCCCGTTTTCTGAACCCTGCATGGCCGCGCCCACCGCCTCCGACACGCCCCTCGCGGACCGCCCCGGCGCCGCGCAGCGCGATTCGGCTCTGATGGCCAACGCCATCCGCGCCCTGTCGATGGACGCGGTCCAGCAGGCCAATTCCGGCCACCCGGGCGCGCCGATGGGCATGGCCGAGATCGCCGTCGCCCTCTGGAGCCGGCACCTGCGCCACAACCCGGCGAACCCACGCTGGCCGGGGCGCGACCGCTTCGTGCTCTCGAACGGCCACGGCTCGATGCTGCTGTACTCGCTGCTGCACCTGACCGGCTACGACCTCGCGCTCTCCGAGCTGCGCAACTTCCGCCAGCTGCACAGCAAGACGCCGGGTCACCCGGAGACGGGCGTCACCCCGGGCGTGGAGACGACGACCGGGCCGCTCGGCCAGGGCCTGACCAACGCCGTCGGCATGGCGCTGGCTGAAAAGCTCCTGGCGGCCGAGTTCAACCGCGACGGCCACCGCGTCGTCGACCACCGCACCTATGCCTTCTTCGGCGACGGCTGCCTGATGGAAGGCATCAGCCACGAGGCCTGCGCCCTGGCCGGCGCCTGGAAGCTCGGCAAGCTGGTCGCGATCTACGACGACAACGGCATCTCGATCGACGGCGCCGTGGCGCCCTGGTTCATCGACGACACGCCCAAGCGCTTCGAGGCCTACGGCTGGCACGTGATCGCCGGCGTCGACGGCCACGACGTCGAGGCCGTCGACGCCGCGATCGCGACCGCGCGGGCGCAGGACGAGCGGCCGACGCTCATCTGCTGCAAGACGACCATCGGCAAGGGCGCACCGAACCGCGCCGGCAGCGCCAGGGCGCACGGCGAAGCGCTCGGCGCCGACGAGGTCGCGGCCACGCGCAGCGCGATCGGCTGGGCGCATGCGCCCTTCGTCCTGCCCGACGAGGCCTACGCCCACTGGGACGGCGCGGCGGCCGGCGCCGAGGCCGAGAACCTGTGGTCGCTCGGCTTCGCCGCGTATGCGAAGGCGCATCCCGAGCTCGCCGCCGAGTACACGCGGCGCATGGCCGGCGAACTGCCGGCCGGCTGGCGCGCCTGCGTCCATGCCGCCGCCGTCGCCGCCCATGGCAAGGCGGAGACCGTCGCCAGCCGCAAGGCCAGCCAGATCGTCCTCGAGGTCTTCACCCAGGCGCTGCCCGAGCTGCTCGGCGGCAGCGCCGACCTGACCGGCTCGAACTTCACGAACACGGCGCACACGTCGCCGCTGCGCTTCGACGCCGATGGCGGCGTCAGCGTCGACGCCGGTGGCCGCGGCGGCCGGCACATCAATTACGGCGTGCGCGAGTTCGGCATGGCGGCGATCATGAACGGCGTCGCCGTGCACGGCGGCTTCATCCCGTACGGCGGCACCTTCCTCACCTTCAGCGACTACAGCCGCAACGCCATCCGCATGGCGGCGCTGATGAAGAAGAGAGTCGTCCACGTCTTCACCCACGACTCGATCGGCCTCGGTGAAGACGGCCCGACGCACCAGTCGATCGAGCATGCGGCGTCGCTCCGGCTGATCCCGAACCTCGACGTCTGGCGCCCGTGCGACACGATGGAGACGGTGGCCGCCTGGGCGGCCGCGATCGAAAGCCGCGACCGGCCGACGGCGTTGCTGCTCTCTCGCCACAACCTGCCCTACGCGCCCAAGCCCGCCTTCGACGCCGTCGCGCCCGACGTGCTGCTGGCCGAGATCGGGCGCGGCGCCTACGTGCTGGCCGAGCCGGGCGAGGTCGGCCTGCGGCGCAAGGCGCAGCTCGTGCTGATCGCCACTGGCTCGGAAGTCACGCTTGCGCTGAAGGCACAGGAGGAACTCGCCAAGGCCGGGAACGGCCGCATCGCGGTGCGCGTGGTCTCGATGCCGTCGACGACGGTGTTCGACCGCCAGAGCGCGGCCTGGAAGCAGGCCGTGCTGCCGCCCGGCGTGCCCCGCATCGCCATCGAGATGGGCGCCACCGATGGCTGGTGGAAGTACGGCTGCGCCGCCGTCATCGGCATCGACCGCTTCGGCGAGTCGGCGCCGGGGCCGGTGCTCTTCAGGCACTTCGGATTCACGGTCGAGAACGTCGTCGCGACCGTCCGCACGGTTTTGTCATCCAGGGGAAAGAAGTCATGACCATCCAGATCGGCATCAACGGCTTCGGCCGCATCGGGCGCATGGTGTTCCGTGCCGCCGTCCAGAACTTCGAGGAGATCGAGGTCGTGGGCATCAACGACCTGCTCGAGCCCGAGTACCTCGCCTACATGCTGCAGTACGACTCGGTGCACGGCCGCTTCAAGGGGCAGGTCTCGGTCGACGGCAGCACGCTGATCGTCAACGGCAGGAAGATCCGGCTCACGCAGGAGAAGGACCCGGCGAACCTCAAGTGGGGCGAGGTCGGCGCCACCGTCGTCGTCGAGGCGACCGGGCTCTTCCTCACCAAGGAAGCGGGCCAGAAGCACCTCGACGCCGGCGCGAAGAAGGTGATCTTCTCGGCGCCCTCGAAGGACGACACGCCGATGTTCGTGTTCGGCGTCAACGACAAGAGCTACAAGGGCGAGGCGATCGTCTCCAACGCCTCGTGCACGACCAACTGCCTGGCGCCGGTCGCCAAGGTGCTCAACGACAAGTGGGGCATCAAGCGCGGCCTGATGACCACGGTGC
>CAXSEJ010000240.1:0-3730 GCA_964236395.1 uncultured Rhizobacter sp. | reverse complement strand
CGCCCCGAAACGCGCCTCGAAACGCGCCTCGAGAAGCGCCCGTCCGAGGCCATGCCGGCGGCCCCGAGCGCAGGCGGCGAGCAGGGTCTGCCCGACGACGTCGCGCTGGGCGTGGCTGCCGCCGAGGACGGCGAGGTCGTTGCGCACTGCCAGCAGGGTGTCGGCAGCGTCGTCGAAGCGGCCCCGCGCAAAGGCGAGGAAGCCGCGCATCACCGGCGCGCCGACGCGGGCCATGACGTCGCGGTTCCAGCCCGGCCGGCCCGCCGCGCTGGCGATCGCCAGGTCGAGCCAGGCTTCGGCGCGATGCGTGTCGCCGCCGCCCACGCCGAGCAGGGCGATGAGCGCGTGCAGGTCGTTGAACGCCGACTGGCCGGCGCTGCCCTCGTCGAGCGACCAGCCGTCGACGAGCGCCTGCCAGCGCGGGCCGACGTCGACGCCGAGCAGGTCGAAGCGCCAGAGCAGCGACGCGGCGTCGACGCGCTGCAGCGTGATCTCGTGCGCTGCGGCGGGCAGGAAGCGGTCGCAGGCGGCGAGGGCGCCGGCGTGGTCGAGCGACTCGAGCGCGAACAGCGCCTCGTGCCAGCCGAGGTGGCCGGCGAAGCCGTTGCGGTGCTCGCCGTCGGGCGCGCCCCAGTCGCCGCGCCAGTCGGCCATCCAGCGCCGGCCGTCGGCGTGCTCGCCGCGCATCTCCATCACGTGGGCGACGGCGTGGATCGCCCATGGCACGCGGGCGCTGCCGGCGAGCGCCTGCCGCCCGACGGCCTCGGCCTCGTCGTGCCGGTGGCATTCCTCGAGGCCGAAGGCGTGCAGGCCGAGCACGTACGGAAAGAGCGGATCGGCGTCGTTCCATCGCGGCACGACGCGGGCGACACGCGCTCGCAGCATGGCCGCGTCGCCGCGATAGAAGTCGAGCAGGTGCCCCCACTGCAGCGCCAGCGCGTCGCGCGGATGATCGACGAGCAGCGCGTTCCAGGCCTCGCTGGCACCGGCCCAGTCGCCATCGGCGAGCCGCCGCAGGGCGCCGACGTGGGTGCGCTCGCGCTCGTTGCCGCGGCCCGCGAGCCGCTCGGCGGCCGCGAGGCAGGCGAGCGCCTCGGCACGGACCGCCGGCTCGGTGAGGCCGAGCAGGAAGCCGGCCTTCATCGCGTGCGGCAGCGACCAGGCCGGGTCGGCGGCGATGGCCGCGTCGAGGTCGTCGACCGGCGTGCCGTAGAACGACATGGCGCGCCAGAGGGCGCGCTCGCTCGCTTCAAGGGCCGGGCGCGATGCCGTCGCGACCGCGTTGCCGTGGGCGTCGACGAGGCCGGCCACGGCGCTCAGGGAGCCGCGGTCGGCGGCTCCGGCCAGGCCCGCGGCGGCGGCCGCATCGCTTCCCACAGGCTCGCCACCTGCAGCACGCCGAGGTCGTCGTGGCGCTGGCCGACGATCTGCAGGCCGATGGGCAGGCCGGCGCGCGTGTGGCCGCAGTCGATGCTCGCGGCCGGCTGCTCGCTCATGTTGAAGGCGAGCGTGAAGCCGATGTGCTCGAACGGGCGCTGCGGGTCGTCGGTCGGGCAGGGCAGCTCGGCCGCGAAGGCCGCGATCGGCGCGGTCGGCGAGAGCAGCACGTCGAACGGACGGCAGGCGGCGACGGCGGCCTCTCGCATCGCGCCCATCTGGCTGTAGCCGCCAAAGACGTCGGCGCCGCTCAGCGCCGCGCCGCCCTCGGCCCAGGCGACGATGAACGGCAGCACGCGCGCCTTGCGCTCCGCCGGCAGTGCCGAAATGTCGAGCCAGGCGCGCATGCGCCAGAAGGCGTCCATGCCTTCGAACATGGCGCCGGTGAGGAACGGCGCGATGCGCTGGACGACGGCGCCGGCGGCCTCGAATCGCGCCGCCGCCGCCTCGACCGCGGCGGCCACTTCGGCATCGACCGGCAGGCCGACGCCGGCGTCCATCAGCAGGCCGATGCGCAGGCCGGCGGCATCGCGCTCGAGCCGCTGCCACTCGATGGCCTGCGCCGGCAGGCTCATCGTGTCGCGGCCGTCGGGCTGGGCCAGCACGCCCATCATCAGCGCCGCATCGGCGACGGTGCGCGTCATCGGCCCGGCGACGCGGCCGGCGTACGGCGGGTCGATCGGGATGCGGCCGAGGCTCGGCTTCAGCGTGAACACGCCGCACCACGAGGCCGGCAGCCGCACCGAGCCGCCGATGTCGGTGCCGAGGTGCAGCGGCCCGTAGCCAGCGGCGACGCCCGCGCCCGCGCCGGCGCTGCTGCCGCCCGGGTTCTTCGCGAGGTCCCACGGGTTCCTCGTCAGCGGATGAAAGCTCGACAGGCCCGACGACAGCATTCCGTAGTCGGGCATCGTCGTCTTGCCGAGGATCACCGCGCCGGCATCGCGCAGGCGCGCCGCCGGTGGCGCGTCGCGCTCGGCCGGCACGAGTACCGTCGCGGCGGTGCCCACCGGCACCGGCACGCCGCGCGTCGCGATGTTCTCCTTGATCATCGTCGGCACGCCTTCGAGCGCGCCCGCCGGCTCGCCGGCCGCATGGCGCAGCCAGCGCGACTCGGCGACGCGCGCCGTCGCCAGCGCGGCTTCGGCGTCGAGCGCGTAGGTGGCGTGCAGATGCGGCTCCCAGGCGTCGATGCGATCGAGCACCGCCTGCGTCACCTCCACCGGCGAGAGCGAGCGCTGGCGGAAGTGCGTCAGCAGCTCGGTCGCGTGGAGCTCGTGGAGCGCGGTCATGGCCGCTGGCTCAGGACCTTGCGGGCAAGGCCGTGGCCGGCTTGCGTCAAGCGGTCGTCGTGGGTCCACAGCGCCTCGCAGCTGTGGTGTTGTGCGCAGGCGAGGTGCAGAGCGTCGGGGGTTCGCAGGTTGAACCGGGCGCGCAGCTGGGCCGCTTGCAGGAACACCGTGTCCGTCAACGGCAGGTTCTCAAAGCGGGCGAAGATCGACTCGTAGCCCAGTTGCAGGACCGGATCGCCCCGCTTGAGCGGCGCCACCAGGCACTCCAGCTTGACCAGGGGAGAGATGGCGAAACGAGCGTCGCCCGCTCGCTTCATGCGCTCTCGGACCTGGGCGCCGAAGTGTGCGTGCTCTTCCACCAGATAGATCAAGAGGCACGCGTCGAGATAGATCAATCCCATCCAACGCGCTCTGCCTCCAGCCCCGAGTCGATCTCTTCGGCGCTGCGCCGTGCGTGCTTCGGCAAGGGATGTCGATCAAGCCACTCGAGAATGTCACGCGCATCGCCGGGGCCGGCGCTCGGCATCTCGACAGCGACCAGCCGCGCGACCGGCGCGCCGCGATTGGCGATGACAACCTCCTTGCCTGCCTGGGCCGACTTGATGAGCTCGGACAGGCGATTTTTCGCCTCGAGGATGTTGACTTGCACAGCGTTCCTCCCACGTTCAGGGTTTCTGAAGGCTAGCACACTTGGCCAGGATAGCCAGTATGTTTGCTTCCCTGCCGCGGCTACTGCCAGGCCAGCGCGGCGAGGTCGTTGGCGAAGATCGGCGAGCTGCTCCAGAGGCCCTTCAGGTTCTTCCTGCCGACCGCGAACTGCGGCAGCTGGAACAGGTAGGCGTTGACGCTGTCGGTGGCGAGCTGGCGCTGGATGTCGCCGAGCAGCTTGAGCCGCCCCTTCTGGTCGGCCGTGCCGTTGTAGGCGGCGAGCAGGTCGCGGTAGGCCTTGGAGTCGTAGCCGTAGTAGTAGGCGGTGTCGCCGTAGCGGTCGAAGTCGAGCGGCT
>CAXSEJ010000239.1:0-3747 GCA_964236395.1 uncultured Rhizobacter sp. | reverse complement strand
CGCTCATCTGGTAGTCGAGCCGCCAGACGTCGTCGGCCATCAGGTGCTGCCAGACAGCGCGGCCTTCGTTGAACGGGGCATCGATCCAGGTCCAGCGCTCGGTCGCAAACGGCTTCTTGAATCTCACGTCGGTAATGCACCAGCGGTCGGTGCCGCGCGACGCGTTCACGGCCAGCCCCATCGATTCGCGGATGCGGCTGTTGGCACCGGTCGCGTCGACGAACCAGTCGGCCTCGATCGCATAGGCGCCGGCCGGCGTGTCGACGTGGATCATCACGCCGTCGGCGCCGTTCTCGACATGGCGCACGCTGCTCTTCCAGCGGATCGCCTGGGCGTCGAGCGCGAGGATGCGCTCGACCAGGAACCACTCGAGATAGAACTGCTGCAGGTTGATGAAGGGCGGCTGCTCGGACAGGCTCTCGTCGTCGAGGTCGAAGCGATAGACCTCGTCGCTGCCCGAGAAGGTGCGGCCCACCGACCAGGTGACGCCTTTGGCACGAATGCGCTCGTAGACGCCGAGGCGGTCGAACAGCTCGAGGCTCTTCTGCGCATAGCAGATGCCGCGCGACGAGGCGCCGCGCACGCCGACGGTGTCGTCGTCGTCGAGCAGCACCGTGCGCACGCCACGCAAGGCGAGGTCGCAGGCGAGCGTCAGGCCGGCGAGGCCGGCGCCGGCGATGACCACGGGGTGGCGTCGCGGCCCTTCGGCGCCGAGTTCCGGCGGCGCCACGAACGGCCACGACGGCAGCTCGTAGGCTGGCGCGAACTTCCAGGCTTCCCGGGTCATGCCCGGCGTTATAGCTCCGGCGCCGCGGCTGCGAGCGCGCGCCCGTCGGGCCGAAGTGCGCGGGCGTCAGCGAACGGAGGCGCCGTTCGAGCGCTTGGCCGCTTCCTTCATCACCTGGCGGGCGGCCTTCGGCAGCGTCTTGACGACGCTCTTCGGCCGCAGCAGCAGCCGCCACGGCTTGACGAGCACGAGCAGCGTGCCGAGGCCGACCGCGCCGATGCCCAGGCTCACCGGATCGCGCCGTGCCGTGCGCGCCACCACCGGCCGCGACGCCGCAAGCGCGACTTCGGCCACGCGCCGGGCCGGGTGTCGGTTCCACATCGACGCCAGCGCGTCGGCGGCGAGCGAAACGCCCGGCTGGCTGCGCACGCGGTGGAGAAGGGCCCGACCGAACGCCGCCGGACCGCCCGCCACGGAGAGAGGCGGCGGCGCCGGCGGATGGGCGATCGCATCGAGGGCGCCGCGCACCCGCTCGCGCGACTGCACCAGCTGGTCGATCGCGCCCGGCTCGCCGGCCACCTTCTTGGCGCCGGTATCGACGACGTCGCTCATGGAGCGCTCGCTTCGCGCAGCATCGCCACGTCGGCGTCGAGTTGCTTCCTGACCGTGTCGAAACCGTTCTCGACCGGCTTGGAGCGGGCGATGAACACGAGGATGACGGCGATGACGACGGGTGCGAGCGGCACGACGACAAGCGCCCAGCCGGCCGGGTAATCGTCGGACGGCACGGACGCACGCAGCAGCAGCGCCACGCCGATCAGGATCAGGGCCAGCAGCAGCAGCACCGCGGCGGCGGCGTACAGGCCGACGCGCATGGCCAGGGAGATCGAGGCCTTGCCGGCCTCGTCCTTGATCAGCGTGAAATACGCCTTGACGTGGTCGCCGAGGAGGTGCGGCTCGCTCGCCGCCAGCCGAAGCAGGGGATGAATTTTCATGATCGTTGCGGCACGCGGGCCAGGCCGGCGCAATTGCAGGGAAGCACGTTCAATCGGAAGACCCGCTCATCATGCTCAGCACGCCCATGAGCACGGCGCCGGTGGCAGCAGCGATGAGCAGGGCCTTGAGCGGCTCTTCCCTGGCGTACGCGACGGCCATCTCGGACGCCTTGGCGGCTTGGTCTCGCAGCTGCTGCGACGAGCCGCGCAGCACCTCCGTTGCCCGGTCGGCGGCGTTGCTGGCCGCCGACATCATGCCGTTGGCGGTGGAAGCGGATGGCGAGTCGAGTGTGTCCATGCGGGCCTGTCAAATGGTGAGGAAGTCGGCACCGCAGCAAGCCGTGTACCTGCGGCGCCGGGACATCACGGGCGGTGCTCGTGCAGCGTCGTCGCCACGTAGGCCGGCTCGCGCCGGCCGTGCGATCCGCCGAGGGCGGCCGCGACGGCACCGAGCACCAGCGCCAGCACCGCGCCGAGCGCCGCCTTCGACGACGCGCTGGCGGCATCGTCGGCAACCTGCCGCGCCTTGGCTTCGGCCTGCTGCTTTTGCGTGTCGAACTTCGCCCGCGCGTCCTGGTATTGCTTGATCCAGGCGTCGGTGCGCTGCTCGGCCTCGGGCCGCGAGAGCCCGGTGCGGGCAGCGACCACATTGACGACGGCGTCGCGATCGGCCTGGTCGATGGTGCTCTTTCCCGAGGCGATGATCCGTTGCAGTGTGCCCTGCAGGTCGTCGACGGGCGCGTTGCCGGTGGCGCCCGCGGACGCCGAAGCGTCGGCCATCTGGCCGGCCGCCGCCGATGCCTGGCCGGCGATGGCACCGGGCTGCAGCGCCGGCTTGCCGGTCTGCGCGAGCAGCGTCTGCACCTGGCCCTTGAGGCCGTCGAGCGAGAAGCCGCTTGCGGCCATCTGGTCGCGGGCGGCATCGGCAACCGGAGCTGCGGCGGCGGCGATCCCGCTCGCTGCCATTCCGGCGGCCTTGCCGGCGACGCTGGCGCCGCCGCGGACCACCGAGCCCACCAGCGAAGCCAGCAGGTAGACCGAGACGATCGTCGCCACGGCCCAGGTGAGCAGGCCGTGCAGCATGGCGTCGGATCGCAGCGGCGAGGCGGCGAGATGGCCGGCAACCCAGCCGCCCGCGTAGAGGGCGATCATGCTGGTCACGATCCACCAGACGGCCGCGCCGATGCCGAAGGTGCTGGCGTCGGGCGAGCTGAAGCGAAGCGGGTCGATGGTGCTAAAGCCGATGCCGGCCCCGAGCAGGCTGAGCACCAGCTGCACCACGACCGCGATCACCATGCCCGCGGCGATGGCGCTCCACCAGAGCCGTTTCGTGGTTTGCGGCGTCGTCGGGCCGGAGGTGACGACGGTGTCGGTCGTTCGGTAGGAAGGGGAAGAGGTGCTCATGCGTTGGCGCTCCGAGAGTCATGAAAAGGCCGCCCCGCAGGGCGGCCGGTGAAACCGCGACGGCTTCAGTTCGAGGTGTTGCGGGGCGTGGTGCCCGAAACGGACGAAGAGCCGGTCGTCGACGAGGTCTTCGTCGGCTCGATCTGCTCGACGTCGACCTTGGTCTGGCGCACCGTGTCGCGCACCGTCTCGTCGCGCTCCGTGACCTGCTTGCCGACCTCGACTTCGCCGACCACGCGGGCCGTCTTGCTGACCACCGCCTCCTCCGACATCTCGCGGATCTCGACGCTGCCTTCCTTGAAGGCCTCCAAGTCGGCCGCTGTCGCTGGGCGGTCGACTTCGCGCCGCTGAACGCTGGCGTGCTCTTCGCGCAGGTGCACCGATTCCTCGACCGGCACTTCCGTGACGCGCGTGAACACCCGGACGCCGCCGCGCACGACCGCGCGCTTGCCGACCTTGAGCTCTTCCGACACCTCCTGAAGCGTTTGCGAGCCGCCTTCTGCCAGGCGCGCGCCGGTCAGGCCGGCCGTGCCGGTGGCCACGTCGGCGCCGGTCCAGCCCTCGCTTCGCCACTGCTGCGAGCGTTCGTCGACGTCGATGGCACCGCAGGCATTGAGGATA
>CAXSEJ010000238.1:0-3769 GCA_964236395.1 uncultured Rhizobacter sp. | reverse complement strand
CTGCGGTCGATCGACGCCGAGGGCTGCGCCCGGCTGTCGGAGTTGTTTCGAAAGTGGAGCGGCGACGATCTCGAAATGCGGTGGCAAGCCGGCGAGAACCTTCTGAGCGTGCTCGGCGATGCTGCACCGGCGGGGGTTCGCGATGTCGATCCCGCTTACTGGCAGCTCCGGCTCGACGCGCTTCGGCTGGCGAATCGGCCCGACCAGTTCGACGAAGCCGCGATCGACTACTGCGTCACCTACGAGGTCTCGCCACCCTCTTGGGAGAAGGCGCGCTGCCATGTGCGGATCAGCAGCGGCGGTCCGACCACCGAATCCCCGCCGATGTCGGTCGTGAGCGACGTCCTGACGCACTTCGTCGAATCGAACCTGCACGACGAAACCCTTCCCCTGCAGGTCGCGAGCGTCGAGCTCGCGGGCCAGCTGGTCGGTGATATCGGGCCGACGCTGATGCGGATGGACAGCGAACTCGGCGCCGCGAACATCATCGACGTGTCGTGCGCCCGGCTGATCCGCGTCGACTTCATCGCCGCCGGCGACCTGCTCAACTGGGTGCTCGCCCGCCGTGCCGAGCACCGCACGGTGAGCTTCGTCGACGCGCACCGCATGGTGGCCCTGTTCTTCGGCGCCATGGGCATCAACGAGCATGCCAACGTGAAGGTGCGAACGGTCTAGGGTCATCCGGATCCGCTGCTGTCGTCCGTGAGCAGAAGTCGCCTCGGGAGTACTGCCGCGCGGTGGCTGCTCATCGGCGCGCTGTCTTCGACGGCGAGCCAGACTGCGCTCGCCGCTCGCGACATTCCCGTCTACGGCTACAAGATCGTCGCCTCCTATCCGCACGACATCGACGCCTTCACCGAAGGCCTCTTCTACAAAAACGGCTTCCTCTACGAAAGCACCGGCCTGCTCGAGCGCTCGTCGGTGCGCAAGGTGCGCCTGAAGACGGGCGAGGTGGTGCGCCGGGTCGAGCTGCCGGCCGACGTGTTCGGCGAAGGCATCACGTCGTGGAGCGACCGGCTGATCGGCCTGACGTGGCAATCGCACATCGGCTTCGTCCTCGACCTCGGCAGCTTCTCGCTGCGCGACCGCTTCTCGTACCCGGGCGAGGGCTGGGGGCTGACGCACGACGACCGCCACATCATCATGAGCGACGGGACGGCCGACCTGCGCTTCCTCGACCCGTCGTCGCTGCGCGAGCTGCGCCGCCTGCGCGTCACCGCCAACGGCGAGCCGGTGAGCCAGCTCAACGAGCTGGAGTGGGTCGACGGCGAGATCTTCGCCAACGTCTGGCAGACCGACCGCATCGCCCGCATCGATCCGAAGACCGGCAACGTCGTCGGCTGGATCGACCTCACCGGGCTCTTGCCCGCGAGCGAGCGCATCGCCAACCGCACCGATGTGCTCAACGGCATCGCTTTCGACGCATCGACCAAACGCTTGTTCGTGACGGGCAAGCTCTGGCCCAAGCTCTATCAGATCCGGTTGATCGCCCGGCCCGCCCCGAAGCGCTGAGATCGCGCCCCGGACTTCGGGCGTCGGCGAGCGCGCGCTTGAACGGCGAACGACCCGGCACAATCTGACGGCGATGGAAAACTACCACGGGACGACGATCGTCAGCGTCCGGCGCGGCACGCTCGTCGCTCTCGGCGGCGACGGTCAGGTGACGATCGGCAACACGGTCGCCAAGTCGACGGCGAAAAAGGTCAGGAAGCTTCATCACGACCGGGTTCTCGCCGGCTTTGCGGGCGCCACCGCCGACGCCTTCACGCTGTTCGAGCGCTTCGAGGCCAAGCTCGAGAAGCACCAGGGCAATCTCGTGCGCTCGGCGATCGAGCTCACCAAGGACTGGCGCACCGACCGCGTGCTGCGCCGGCTCGAAGCGATGCTCGCCGTGGCCGACCACGAGTCGTCGCTCATCATCACCGGCAACGGCGACGTGCTCGAGCCCGAGTACGGCATCGTCGCCATCGGCTCGGGCGGCGCGTTCGCGAGCGCCGCCGCGCGCGCCCTGCTGCAGCACACCGAAATGGCGCCGCAGGAGATCGTCAAGCGCTCGCTCGAGATCGCCGGCGACCTCTGCATCTACACCAACCAGAACCACACGATCGAAACCCTCGAGCCATGAGCGAGACGAAATCCAGCATGACGCCGCAGGAGATCGTCTCCGAGCTCGACCGGCACATCGTCGGCCAGCGCGGCGCCAAGCGCGCGGTGGCGATCGCGCTGCGCAACCGCTGGCGGCGCCAGCAGGTCGACGAGGCCATGCGCGGCGAGATCACGCCGAAGAACATCCTCATGATCGGCCCGACCGGCGTCGGCAAGACCGAGATCGCGCGCCGCCTGGCCCGCCTCGCCGACGCGCCCTTCATCAAGGTCGAGGCGACCAAGTTCACCGAGGTCGGCTACGTCGGCAAGGACGTCGACACGATCATCCGCGACCTGGTCGACATGGCCGTCAAGCAAGAGCGGGAAACGGCAATGCGGCGACAACGAGCGCGCGCCGAAGACGCCGCCGAGGACCGCATTCTCGAGGTCATCGTTCCCGGCACGCGCAGCGAGCTCGGCCTCTCGCCCTCGCCTTCGGCCGACAACACCGCCCGCCAGGTCATGCGCAAGCGCCTGCGCGAGGGCTTGCTCGCCGACAAGGAGATCGAGATCGAAGTGGCCGACCACAAGCAGGCGATGGAGATCATGGGTCCGGCCGGCCTGGAGGACATGACCGAGCAGCTCAAGGGCCTGTTCTCGAACCTGGGCGGCGCGAAAAAGAAGGTGCGCAAGGTGAAGATCGCCGAAGCGCAGAAGCTCCTCCTCGACGAAGAGGCGGCCAAGCTCGTCAACGACGACGAGGTCAAGGCGAGCGCGCTCGCCAACGCCGAGCAGAACGGCATCGTCTTCATCGACGAGATCGACAAGGTCACCTCGCGCTCGGAAGCACAAGGCGCCGAGGTGTCGCGCCAGGGCGTGCAGCGCGACCTGCTGCCGCTGGTCGAGGGTACGACGGTGAACACCAAGTACGGCATGGTCAAGACCGACCACATCCTGTTCATCGCCTCGGGCGCGTTTCACCTGAGCAAGCCGAGCGACCTCATTCCGGAGCTGCAGGGGCGCTTCCCGATCCGGGTCGAGCTCGGCTCGCTCTCGGTCGACGACTTCGAGGCCATCCTGACGCAGACGCACGCCAGCCTGGTCAAGCAGTACACGCTGCTCCTCGCCACCGAGAACGTGACGCTGGAGCTGGCGCCCGACGCCATCCGGCGCATTGCCCAGATCGCCTTCGAGGTCAACGAGCGCACCGAGAACATCGGCGCACGGCGGCTGGCGACGGTGATGGAGCGGCTGCTCGACGAGGTGAGCTTCGATGCGCCGAACCGCGGCGGCCAGACGGTGCGGCTCGACGCCGCGGCGGTCGACGAGAAGCTCGCCGACCTGGCCAGGAACGAAGACCTCTCCCGCTTTATCTTGTGAGGCGAGGCGGCGACGGGGCCGCCGGCTCGACGCGCACGTCGGCGCTGACCGAATTGGCGATGTAGCAGGCCTCGTGGGCCGCATGATGCAGCGCGTCGATCTCGGCCGCGCTCGGCAGGCGCTCGCCGGAGAACACGACGGCCGGCCGCAGGGTCACCGTCGTCATCGCCATCCGGCCCAGGACGTTCTTCTCGAGCTCGCCGCTCGCCGCATCGGCATAGCGGTCGATGCACCAGCCCCGCCTGGCGGCCAAGGCGAGGAAGAACAGCATGTGGCAGCTCGACAGCGCCGACACGAAGGCCTC
>CAXSEJ010000237.1:0-3772 GCA_964236395.1 uncultured Rhizobacter sp. | reverse complement strand
TCAGGCCGACCGCCTTGCCGCCGGCGACGTTGATGAGGCCGACGATGTCCTGCTGCACCTGCCCGGCGAGCACCCACTCGACGACCTCCATCGTCTCCGCGTCGGTGACGCGCATGCCCTGGACGAACTCGCCTTTCTTGCCGATCTTGTGCAGCGCCTCCTCGATCTGCGGGCCGCCGCCGTGGACCACGACCGGGTTCATGCCGACGAGCTTCAGCAGCACCACGTCCTCGGCGAAGTCCTGCTGCAGCGCCGGGTCGGTCATGGCGTTGCCGCCGTACTTGATGACGATGGTCTTGCCGTGGAACTTGCGGATGTAGGGCAGCGCCTGGGCCAGGATCTCGGCCTTGTCGCGCGGCGCGATGTGCGAAAGGTCGGGCGACGCGGCGGTGGCTTCGGTCATGGTGGCGATGCGCTCGTGGCGCTTGCGAATGCGGCCAGAATCCTACCCTTTGCCCGGGGCCGCCACCGATGAACCGCATCCTCTCGAACGCCTTGCGCGCCGCCGCCGCCCTCGCCCTCGGCACCGCCTGCACCCTGGCCGCAGCCCAAGGCGCCGCACCGACCGACTGGCCCAAGGGCCCCGTCCGCATCGTCGTGCCGTACGGTCCCGGCTCGACGCCCGACATCATCGCCCGCATCGTCGCCGACAAGCTGGTGCGCCGCACCGGCCAGCCGATGGTCGTCGACAACAAGCCGGGCGCGAGCGGCCATCTCGGCACCGACGCGGTCGCCAAGGCGGCGCCCGACGGGCAGACGATCGGCGTCAGCATCGCCGGCCCGCTCGGCGTCAACGCGCTGCTGTTCAAGAAGATGCCGTACGACGCGGCCAGGGACCTCGAGCTGGTGAGCATCGCCGCGACGCAGCCGAGCGTGCTGGTCGTGCCGACGACGCTCGGCGTCAACAGCACCGACGAGCTCGTCACGCTGATGAAGAAGAACCCGGGCAAGTACAACTACGCCTCGATGGGCGCAGGCAGCATCTCGCACCTCGCCATGGAAGCGCTGGCGGCGCGCAGCGGCACCAGCGTCGTGCACGTGCCCTACGCCGGCTCCGGCCCGGCCCTGACCGCCCTGCTCGGCGGCAACGCCGACATCGCGGTGCTGCCCGCGGCGGCCGTCATGGCGCAGGTGAAGGCCGGCAAGATCAAGGCCCTGGCCGTCGCCACGGCGCACCGCTCGGCCGCGCTGCCCGACGTGCCGACGCTCGCCGAAGGCGGCATCCGGGACGTGCAGGCCGACGCCTGGATGGGCTTCGTGGTGCCGGCGAAGACGCCCGACGCCATCGTGCGCCGCCTCAACGCCGAGCTCGTCGCGATCCTTGCCGACCCCGACGTGCGCGAGAAGCTGAAGCTGCAGTACATGGACGTCGTCGCCGGCTCGCCGGCCGAGGCCCGCGCCGTGCTCAACGCCGACATCGAGCGCTGGCGGCCGATCATCCAGAAGAACAACATCGCGCTGGATTGACACTGGGTTGATCACCGAGCCCGCCCGCTCGACGCCCGTTTTCGGCGAGTTCGACGTCGTCGTCCTCGGCGGCGGGCCGGCCGGCCTGGCCGCCGCGGCCGCCGCGGCCCGTCATGGCGCACGCACGCTGCTGGTCGAGCGCTACGGCTTCCTCGGCGGCATGGGCACGGCCGCCGGCGTCACCAACTTCTGCGGCCTGCACGCCAACGTGCACGGCACGATCCGCCGCGTCGTCCATGGCGTCGCCGACGACCTGCTCGACCGCATGCGCGCCCTCGGCGGCCTGAACGAGCCGCACCTCGTCTTCGCCAAGATCCTGGCGCAGGCGTACGACACGGCCGCCTTCAAGTGCGCGGCCGACGGCCTGCTGCTCGATGCCGGCGCGCAGATGCTGCTGCACGCGGTCGCCGTGGGCGTCGTTCGGGCCGGCGACGGCGCGCTCGACGCGCTGCTGATCGAGACCAAGTCCGGGCGATTCGCCATTCGCGGCCGCGTTTTCATCGACTGCTCCGGCGACGGCGACCTGGCCCACTTCGCCGGCCTGCCGATGGCCGAAGGGCCCGGCGCCGGCATGCTCTACCCGACGCTGATGTTTCGCGTCGGCAACGTCGACGCGGCACGTGCCGGCGAGGCCTGGAAGACGATTCCCGAGCGCATGGACGCCGCCGTCGCCGCCGGCGAGTTCGCCTTCGCGCGCCGCGGCGCGATCGTGCGGCCGCAGAAGCACCCGACCGAATGGCGCGTCAACGTCACGCAGATGAAGAACGCCGACGGCTCGCCGGTCGACGGCACGAATGCGCGCTCGATCAGCGCCGGCGAGGTCGAGGGCCGGCGCCAGGCCGTCGACTACCTCCGCTTCCTGCGCCAGCGCGTGCCCGGCTTCGAAGAGGCCTACGTGCTCGAGATCGCGCCGCAGATCGGCATCCGCGAGACGCGGCGCCTGATCGGCGAGGCCACGCTCACGGCCGACGACGTACTCGGCTGCGCGAGCTTTGCCGACAGCATCGGCGTCAACGGCTGGCCGCTCGAGCTGCACGTCGCCGGCGACGTCGAATGGCGCTGGCCGCCGATCCCCGAGTCGCGCGGCTACAACCAGCTGCCCTGGCGCATGCTGCTGCCGCGCCGGGCGACCGCCGGCGGCGCCGGCAACCTGCTCCTCGCCGGCCGCTGCGCCGCCATGACGCACGACGGCCATTCCGCGGCGCGCGTGTCCGGCCCGTGCTTCGTCATGGGCCAGGCGGCGGGCACCGGGGCAGCGCTGGCGTTGCAGGGCGGCGTCGCGCTGCACGATCTCGATCCGGTGGCCCTGCAGCGCAGCCTGCGCCACGACGGCGCCTGGCTCGGCGACGAAGGGGCTTTGCCGGGGCCGTGAAAGGCGCCGGATCACGGGTGGTGTAATGCGCCCCTGCACCGGGCGACCCAGGGTGCAATCCATCGAAGAGGCACCCCATGACGTCCACCATCCGCACGCTCCCCGCACCCGCCCGCCGCGTGCTCGCCATCGTCGGCGCCGGCCTGATCGCGATGGCCGGGCTGCACGTTTCGATGGGCGTCGCTGCCGAGGCTGCATTCAAGATCCCGGCCGCCGCGGCCGACGACACCGCGAATGCCACCGGCCCGCAGACGGCCGTGTTCGCCGGCGGCTGCTTCTGGGGCGTACAAGGCGTCTTCCAGCGCGTCGACGGCGTGGTGCAGGCCGTCTCCGGTTACGCCGGCGGCAGCAGGCAGAGCGCGCAGTACGAGGTGGTGAGCTCCGGCACGACCGGACACGCCGAGGCCGTGAAGATCACGTACGACCCGAAGAAGGTGAGCTACGCCAAGCTGCTCGAGATCTACTTCTCGGTCGCCCACGATCCGACTCAGCTGAACCGGCAAGAGCCGGACACCGGCCCGCAGTACCGCTCCGCCGTGTTCTTCGCCGATCCGGCGCAGAAGCAGACGGTCGAGCGCTACGTCGCCCAGCTCGACGCGGCCAAGGTCTACGCGAAGAAGATCGTCACCCAGATCGCGCCGCTGGCCGAGTTCTACCCGGCCGAGCCCTACCACCAGGACTACCTGACGCTGCACCCCGAGTCGGGCTACATCGCCCGCTTCGACATGCCGAAGATCGTCAACCTGAAGGCGATGTTTCCGCAGCAATACCGCGCCGAGCCGGCGCTCGTCAACGCCCGGACCCAGGCGTCGGCCGGCAAAATCCCGTAAGAGCGAAGGCCGCCTGCGGCCGCCCGGCCGACTGGTCTAGAGTGCCGGCCTCACCGAATTAGGGTGTGCGCTCTTGCCATGCTCCGTACAGTCCCGGCCAGCC
>CAXSEJ010000236.1:0-3804 GCA_964236395.1 uncultured Rhizobacter sp. | reverse complement strand
CGAAGATGTTGGTGATCTGGAAGCTGCGCGCCAGGCCGAGCCGGTTGATCTCGTACGGCAGCAGGCCGTCGATGCGCTTGCCGTGCAGGAGGATTTCGCCGCTGCTCGGCCCGAAGCGGCCGCTGATGAGGTTGAACAGCGTCGACTTGCCCGCCCCGTTCGGGCCGATGATGGCCACCCGCTCGCCCGACGCGACAGCCAGGTTGGCGCCGCGGATGATCTCGGTCTTGCCGAACGACTTGGTGAGCGACTTGAGCTCGAGCGCGCGGGGCGGCGCACTCATGCCGGCTCCCTGAAGGTCATCGTCGCTTCGATCTCGCCCTGGATCCGGCCCCAGGCCTGCGCGAACCGGCGCCGCACCAGCTCGAAGGCGAGGAAGCCGAGCGCCGCCACCACCAGCGCCGCCAGCCAGCTGCCGCCGCTGCGCGCATCGAGCGCCAGGCCGAGAAAGCGCAGGCCGGATTCGCCGGTCGAGCCGAACTGCAGCCGATACACCATCTCGACCAGCGCCGCGAGCCCGGCCAGCATCACCAAGGCGGTGCCGGCAAGCAGCACATACCAGCCCCAGAGCCGGTGGAGCTTCTTGTGAGCGGCCACGCGCAGGTTCATCATGATCAGGCTGGCGATGCCGCCCGGCGCGTACATCACCATGAACATGAAGATGAGGCCGAGGTAGAGCTGCCACGCCTTGGTGACCTCGGAGAACAGGGCGAAGCCGACCACCATCAACACCGCGCCGATGATGGGCCCGAAGAAGAAGGTGGCACCGCCGAGGAACGTGAACAGCAGGTAGGCGCCGGAGCGCCCGGTGCCCACCACTTCGGCGGTCGCGATCTCGAAGTTGATGGCGTACATGCCGCCGGCCACGCCGGCGAAGAAGCCGGCGATCACGAACGACAGGTAGCGCACCCGCTGCGTGCTGTAGCCGATGAACTCGACCCGTTCCGGGTTGTCGCGCACCGCGTTCAGCATGCGGCCGAGGGGCGTGCGGGTGAAGGCGTACATCGCCACGGTGCAGATGAAGGCGTAGATCGCGATCAGGTAATAGACCTGGACCTGCGGCCCGAAGGTGATGCCGAGGAATGGCTTGCCGCCCGTGCGGTTGCTCGAGATGCCGCCTTCGCCGCCGAAGAACTCCGGGATCATCAGCACGGTCGCGGCCACCAGCTCGCCGATGCCCAGCGTGATCATTGCGAACGGCGTTCCCGCCTTCTTGGTGGTCACGTAGCCGAGCAAAAGCGCGAAGGCCATGCCCGCCAGGCCACCGACGACCGGCACCAGCGCCATGGGAATGAGGAACGAACCGTCGGCGATGCCGATCATGGCGTGCACCGCGACGAAGCTCGCCAGCCCGGTGTAGACCGCGTGACCGAAACTCAGCATGCCGCCCTGCCCGAGCAGCATGTTGTAGGAGAGGCAGGCGACGATGGCCACGCCGATCTGCGTCAGCACCGATTGCTCGAGGCTGCTGCGAAAGACGAGCGGCGCCAGCGCCAGCGCCAGCGCGTAGCCGCCCCAGACGAAGAGGCGGCCGCGGGCGATGCGCGGGCCGGCGCGGACGGCGGCCTCGGGTTGGGCGACGGCTGCTTCCATCAGCCCTCCCGCGTTCCGAGCAGGCCCTTGGGCCGGAAGATGAGGATCAGCACCAGGAACAGGTACGGAAGGATGGGTGCCACCTGAGCGACCGTGAGCTTGAGCAGCGAGTGATCGGCCACGGTCGGCGAGAAGGAAATGCCGAGCGAACGAAAGACGCTGACGAGCGAGTAGTCGAACGCGATCGCGAAGGTCTGCACGACGCCGATGAGAAGCGAAGCGACGAAGGCGCCGGCGAGCGAGCCCATGCCGCCGACCACCACCACGACGAAGATCACCGAGCCGACGGTCGCCGCCATCGCTGGCTCCGTCACGAACGTGATGCCGCCGATGACGCCGGCCAGGCCGGCCAAAGCCGCACCGGCGCCGAACACGAGCATGAACACGCGTGGCACGTTGTGGCCGAGCGACTCGGCCATCTCGGGATGCGTCAGCGCGCTCTGGATCACGAGGCCGACCCGCGTGCGCGTCAGCAGCAGCCAGATGGCCACCAGCATCGCCATCGCGACCAGCATCATGAAGCCGCGCGTGGCCGGAAAAGGCGAGCAGACGATGCGCACCGCCGCATCCGCCGCCGTGCACATGGCCGGCGGGGCGGCACCGCCCACGAGGTGCAGGCCGGTGACCGACGAGTTGACCAGCGTGAACATCGGTCCGCGCAGGATCTCGGGCGGCGCGAAGTCGACCGCCGTGCGGCCCCAGACCAGCAGCACGAGCTCGATGATCACGAACGAAAGGCCGAAGGTGATCAGCAGCTCGGGCACATGGCCGAACTTGTGGACCCGGCGCAGGCACAAGCGCTCGAACAGCGCGCCGATGATGCCGACCACGAGCGGCGCGATCACCAGGCCCGGCCAGAACCCGGTGACCTTTGCGATCGAGTAGGCGATGTATCCACCGATCATGTAGAAGCTGGCGTGGGCGAAGTTGAGCACTCCCATCATGCTGAAGATGAGGGTGAGCCCGGAACTCAGCATGAACAGCAGGAGCCCGTAGCTCAGGCCGTTGAGCATCGAGATGGTGAAGAATTCCATTTGCCTTGGCTAGCCGCGCCCTCCACGCAAAAGGAAAAGGCCCGAGTCGCTCATGCTCGGGCCTCGTGACCGACGATGACGATGGTTCAGGACGCGGAGGGCCGCTTCATCTGGCAGCTCGTCGGCGTGCTCGACACGTAGTTCGGGTATTCGGCCACCTTGTGCATCGTCATGCCGGTGTTCTCGACGTCGACCGGGTACTGCTTGTTGGCCTTCTCCCACACGCCCATGTAGAGCGGCTGCTGCAGCTGGTGATCCGACTTCCTCATCTCCACGTCGCCGGCGACGCTGCTCTTCCACTTCAGGCCTTCCATGGCGAAGGCGACCTTGACCGGGTCGACCGACTTGGCCTGGGCCATGGCGAGCGTCAACGCTTCGAGGATGCGGGTGATCGCGAAGGTGTAGTAGTCGTCCTTGTACTTGGCCTTGAAGCCGGCGATGTCCTTGTCGGTCTCGCCGCCCATGTTGGGCAGGCCGTAGCCGACCTGGTAGACCTTGCCGGCGCCGTTGGTGCCCAATGCCGTCGGCGTGCCGGTGACGGTGGTGTAGTAGGTGTAGAACCTGCCCGTGTAGCCGCCCTCCACTGCGGCCTTGACCAGCAGCGTCAGGTCCGAGCCCCAGTTGCCGGTGATCACGGTGTCGGCGCCCGACGCCTTGATCTTGGCGATGTAGGGCGCGAAGTCGCGCACCTGCGCGATCGGGTGCAGGTCCTCGCCGACGATCTCGATGTCGGGGCGCTTGCGCTTCAGGTACTCCTTGCTGTACTTGGCCACCTGCACGCCGTGCGAGTAGTTCTGGCCGAGGATGTAGACCTTCTTGACGTCCTTTTGATCCTTGATGTAGGAAGTCATGGCTTCCATCTTCATGGTCGTGTCGGCGTCGAAGCGGAAATGCCAGAAGCTGCACTTGCTGTTGGTGAGGTCGGGATCGACCGCGGCCTCGTTCAGGTAGATCACTTCCTTGCCGGGATTGCGCTCGTTGTACTTGTTGATGCCATCGATGAGCGCCAGGCCGGCCGACGAGCCGTTGCCCTGCACGACGTAGCGCACGCCCTGGTCGGTGGCCGACTTCAACGCGTTGAGCGTTTCCGTGGGCGACAGCTTGTTGTCGATGCCCTGGACCTCGAACTTCACGCCGGCCGGGTTGTTGGCGTTGAACTTCTCGACCATGTACTTCC
>CAXSEJ010000235.1:0-3837 GCA_964236395.1 uncultured Rhizobacter sp. | reverse complement strand
AGTACATGCTCATCACGTACTGCTCGCGCTCGGGCAGCACCTTGATCGCCTCGATCAGCGCCGCGCGCATGCGGTGGTCCTGCAACTGCGCCAGCGGGTTGGTGCCTTCGTCGACGACGTGGCGGTCGAGGAAGTCGTTGTCGCCCTCGGCGCCGGCCATGTCCTCCAGGTACACGAGCTGGGTGCCGCGCACCTTGCCGAGGAGCTCCTGGTAGTCGGCCAGCGGCACGCCCATCTCCCTGGCGATCTCGCTCTCCTGCGGCGCCCGGCCGAGCTGCTGCTCGAGCTTGGCGACCGCCTGCTCGATGGAGCGCTGGTGCTTCCTGGTGCCGCGCGAGAGGTAGTCGTTGCCGCGCAGCTCGTCGAGCATGGCGCCGCGGATGCGCTGGGTGGCGAAGGTCTCGAACTGCACGCCCTGGGCCGCGTCGAAGCGCGAGAGCGCGTCGGTGAGGCCGATCATGCCGACCTGGATCAGGTCGTCGATCTCGACGTTGGCCGGCAGCTTGGCGATCATCTGGTGGGCGAGCCGCCTGACCAGACCGCTGTATTGCTTCAGCGTCGAGTTCAGGTCCAGATGGCCTTTGGCGGTGTACATGGCAGCTCCGGAGATCATGGGTGCGCGACGACGGCGCCGCCACCGTGGGCCAGTCCTGAAAGTGTGCGGTCCGGCACGTCGCGACGGCCGGCGAAACGGGTGGCGGCGATGCGCCGCAGCGCGGTGCTCGCGGCGTCGGTCGCGTCGCCGGTCGGGTCGACCCGGGCGACGTCGCGCAGGGCGGCGCCGAAGAAGGCGTCGACACAGCTCGCCAGCTTGGCGGCGATGCGATCGGCCCGCGGCGAGTTCGGCGCGGCGCCGAGCAGCAGGTCGAAGACGACCAGGCCGGCACGCCCGGCGAGCAGCTTCATCGAGGCATAGGCGTGCGTGACGCTGGCCGGGCCGTCGTCGGCGAGGACGATCGGCGCCTCGCCGGCGCCGTCGTCGGCCGCGTCGAGGCCGTCGCCCGCGCCATGGCCGCGCGGCGACGAGAACATGCGGCACAGATCGGCCGCCGGCGCGTGCATCAGCACGACGTCGCAGCCGGCCGCCGCCTCGGCGGCGTGGCGCAGGAAGCTGCGCGTCGAGCCGTGCGAGTCGACGAAGCGCAGCGGCAGGCCGCGGCCGGCGAGGAAGGCGATCTGCGACGACAGCCGCTCGATGCACTGGCCGAGCTCGACCAGCGCCATCTCGCCGTACTCGCCGGCCCGCTCGCCGGCGTCGACGACGAGCACGCGGGCGCCGCGTTCGGCGAACGCCGTGCACAGGCGCTCGAGCATCACGCCGCCGAAGGCGACGTGCGGGTTGGAGACGACCGGCACGAAGCGGCAGCGGCTGTGCGCGAACATCTCGCGCAAGCCGGCGGCCTGGTCGTCGTGCGACAAGCGCGACCGGCTCATGCCACCGCCGCGTTGTCGGGCACGCCGTGCGCCGAGGCGAACACCAGGCTCATCTCGACGGCGTCGAGCCGCCAGGCCGGGCTGCTGCCCTTTCTCAGCGCCCGCTGCACCAGGGCATTGGCCGAGAGGCGGTGCCAGTCTTCGGGCACGCGCTGGCCGTTGGCGACGCCGACGATGCCCAGCTTGTGGCGGATGGCGGCGTCGAGCGCCGGGCCGAGCTTCACGGCCTCGTCGAGCTTGCTGAGCACCATGCCGGCACAGGTGGTGGCGCGGTAGGCGATGAGCACGTCCTCGATGGTCTCGCCCTGCGACGCGGCGTTGACGACGAGCACGCGCTGGATGCTGCGATGGGAGAGCATGTCGAGCAGTTCACGGGTGCGGACGTCGCGCTGCGCCATGCCCGCCGTGTCGATCAGGATCATCTTCTTCGCCGAGAGCAGGTCGAGCAGGTCTTCCAGCGAGGCACGGTCGTGCGCGGTGTGCACCGGCACGCCGAGGATGCGGCCGTAGGCGCGCAGCTGCTCGTGGGCGCCGACGCGGTAGGCGTCGAGGGTGACCAGGCCGAGGTGTCCGGTGCCGTGCTGGGCGGCGAAGGCGGCGGCGATCTTGGCCGTGGTCGTGGTCTTGCCGACGCCGGTCGGGCCGATGAGCGCGAACACGCCGCCACGGTCCTCGAGGCCGGAGCCGGCCTCGGCGGTGTGCAGGTTGCGCTCGAGCACGTTCGCGGCCCACTCGAGCTCGTCGCCGATGCCGTCCTTCATGCCGTCGGCGAGGCGGCGAACCAGCGCCGGCGAGAAGCCGCAATCGAGCAGCTTCTGCGACAGGCGCGCTTCTGCCGGTCGGCGCTGCAGCCGCTCCATGAAGGCGAGCGCGCCGAAGCGCTCCTCGATCAGGCCCTTGACGGAGCGCAGCTCGGCGAGCAGGTCGGCGTCGCGGCGCAGCGCGGCGGTGGCCTCGAAGCCGGCCTCGGCGGTGGCCGCGGCCACGCTGGCGGCGACGCCGCCGGCCATTCGGGCCGGCTCGGCCCTGGCCGCGGGCTCGGCACGGCGCAGCGGCTCGGCCGACAAGGCGGCGACCGGCAGCGGCGCGTCGTCGTCGAGGCGGATGTTGATGCGGGTCGCAGGCGGCTGGGCCGCCACCGCGTCGGCGGCAGTCGCAGGCGCCTCGCTCTGCTCGAGCGCGGCACGGCGGCGCTTCAGCACGCGCTGGCGCACGTAGTCCTGGAACGACAGGGTGCTCATCTCGAGCCGCTCGGCGTCTTCTTCGGCGCTGCTCGCTTCGAGCTCCGGTTCGCCCCGCGCGGCGGCGACGAGCGCGGCGGCGTTGGCGGAGAGCTGGGGCGGCGCGGTGCTCCGTTCGGGCGCCATGGCGAGGACCTCGACGCCGCCCGCGCTCGGTTGCGTGGAGAGCACGACGGCGTCGTCGCCGAGCGCCTCTCGCGCCAGGCGAAGGGCTTCGCGCGAGGACTTGGCGGTGAATCGTTTGACGTTCATGAGCTGGCTCCGATGACCGAGGCGATGCGAATGGAATGCGTTTCCGGGATCTCGCTGTGCGAGAGCACCTTCAGGCGCGGCGCGGCGCGCTTCAGGAGCCTGGCCATCGGCGCACGGATCGGGTCGGGCACCAGCAGGCAGGCCGGGTGGCCGAGGTCTTCCTGACGCCGGGCCGAATCGGCCGCGCTCTTGGCGAGCACGTCGGCCACACCGGGATCGAGCGCGGCGCCGTGCGGCGAGTTGAGCGCCTGGCTCACCATGCGCTCGAGCTCGGGCTCGAGGGCGATGACCTCGAGCTCCTTGGTCGGGCCGTAGATCTGCTGCACGATCGAAGGCGCCAGGTGGACGCGGATGCGGCGGGCCAGCTCGGCCGGGTCGGTGACGGTGGCGGCGAACTCGGCCAGGCACTCGACGATCGAGCGCATGTCGCGGATGTGCACGCCTTCTTCGAGCAGCAGCTGCAGCACCTTCTGCAGCGCGGCGATGCCGACCATCTTGGGGATCACGTCTTCCATCAGTTTCGGGGCCAGCCCGGTCACGTGCTCGACGAGTTGCTGGGGCTCGACGCGGCCGAGCCACTTCGCGGCGTGAACCTGCATCAAGTGTGAAAGATGGGTGGCGACGACGGTCGCGCAATCAACCACCGTGTAGCCGGCCATCTGCGCCGCTTCGCGCTGGCGGTCGTCGATCCAGGTGGCCGGCAGGCCGAACGCCGGGTCGGTGGTCGCGGTGCCGAGCAGGGGCACGCCGGTCAGGCCGGCGCCGCCCGGGTTGATGGCCAGCCACATGCCGGGGAAGGCCTCGCCCATGCCTTCGACCGCGCCGCGCAGGGTGAGCCGGTAGGCGCTGGGTTTCAGCTCGAGGTTGTCGCGGATGTGCACCGGCGGCGGCAGGAAGCCGACGTCCTGCG
>CAXSEJ010000234.1:0-3892 GCA_964236395.1 uncultured Rhizobacter sp. | reverse complement strand
CGAAGTCGAGCGGCCGCACCATGTAGGCCGCGACCATCATCACCATCAGCGCCATGGCGATGTTGAAGGTGAAGAGCATGTCGAGCGCGAACGGCGGCAGCGGCAGCACCATCATCGCCAGGATCATCACGACGACGAGCGGCGCCATCAGCGCCTTGATCGCCTTGGCGTTCGGGCCGAGCCAGGCCTGCAGCTGCAGCAGCACGGGGTTCATCGTTCGGCGCGCCTCGTCGTCGTCCGCTACGCGGCGTGGGGGTCGAGCTCGGCGGGCACGTCGAGCGCGGGCAGCTCACCGGGCATCGGCACCTTGCCGGCCATCGCCGCGCGCAGCTGGTACACGTAGGCCAGCACCTGCGCCACGGCGGCGAAGAGCGCCGCCGGAATCTCCCGGTCGAGCTCGGCGTGGGCATAGAGCGCACGCGCCAGCACCGGCGCCTCGAGCACCGGCACCCTGGCGCCCTCGGCCAGGTCGCGGATGCGCAGGGCGAGCAGGTCGGCGCCCTTGGCGACCACGCGCGGCGCGGCCATGGAGCCGTCGTCGTACTTGAGGGCCACGGCGTAGTGGGTCGGGTTCATGACGACCAGGTCGGCCTTGGGCACCGCGGCCATCATTCGCCGCTTCGTCATCTCCCGCATGCGAGCCCGCACCTTGCCCTTGACCTCGGCGTTGCCCTCCTGCTCCTTGTTCTCCTGCTTGAGCTCCTGGTGGCTCATCTTCAGCTTGTTGGCGTGCAGGCGCTTCTGCAGGGGCACGTCGACGGCGGCGAAGAAGGCGAGCGCGAGCAGCACCAGCGTCATGCCGCCGGCGAGCGCGCCGGAGGCCGATGCGATGGCGCCGGGCAGGGGCAGGCCGAGCACGCCGGCGAAGGTCTCGACGTGGCGGGCGAGGTAGAAGGCGCCGATGCTGCCGATCACCAGCGCCAGGGCGCTTGCCTTCATCGCCTCGATGACCTGCTGCCTGGAGAACACCCGGCCGAGCCCGGCGATCGGATCGAGGAAGGTGAACTTGGGGCCGAGCGGCTTGAGCGTCCAGGCCCAGCCGCCGATGGCCAGGCTGCCGACGACGGCCAGCGCCATCATGGCCAGCCCGAACGGCACCGCGGCGACGGCCCAGGTCACGGCCCAGCTGCGCATCTGCTCGGCCATCGCGTCGTCGCCGAGCACCGCGGCGCGGTCGAAACGCAGCGACCGGGCGAGGGCGTCCTTCAGCCAGCCGGCGACCTGCGGCCCGAGCACGGCGACGAGCGCGCCGCCGCCGGCGATGGCCGCGAAGTGGCCGAGGTCGCGAGAACGGACGACCTGACCGTCCTCCCGCGCCTTGTCGAGCTTGCGCTGCGAGGCGGGCAGGTTCTTGTCTTGGGAGGAGGAGTCGGCCATGGCGGGTGCTTGGCGACGATTGTTTCAACGACCCCCCGGAACTTGAGCGCGATAAGGCCAGGAAAGGCGTCCTTGTTCGGCCTTCGCCGGCGCCTGCATCCGACGAGCGGTCGGCGGCGTATCCCTTGTGCCCAAACGCCGGACATCTCGCCGGTGACGAGGCGACAACAGCAAGGAAACGCAATGAAACGCTTCACTCTGGCGGCCATCGCACTCGCCGCCTCGTTCGCCGGCGCAGCCACCCCGGCCGTGGCTCAGGTCATGGTCGGCGGCGCGCCGATGTACGCGAACAAGGACATCGTCGACAACGCCGTCAACTCCAGGGACCACACCACCCTGGTCGCCGCCGTCAAGGCCGCCGGCCTGGTCGACACGCTGAAGGGCCCGGGCCCGTTCACGGTCTTCGCCCCGGTCAACGCCGCCTTCGCCGCGCTGCCCGCCGGCACCGTCGACAGCCTCCTCAAGCCGGAGAACAAGGCGATGCTCACCAAGGTGCTGACCTACCACGTGGTCGCGGGCAAGATGGACAGCGCCACACTGCTGAAGGCGATCGACGCCGGCGGCGGCAAGGCGATGCTCACCGAGGTCTCGGGCGGCATGCTCACGGCGACGAAGAGCGGCAGCACCATCATGCTGGCCGACGAGTCGGGCGGCATGGCGCACGTCACGATCGCCGACGTGGTGCAGTCGAACGGCGTGATCCACGTCGTCGACAAGGTGCTGCTGCCGAAATAGGCCCGCACTCCCGGTGGTCGCCGCCCCCGAGGGGGCGCGGCCGGACGGCCCCGGGATCAGCGCTGGACCGCTCCCTCGACCTCGCCCTGGTTGGGCAGCAGCTGGAGGAGTCGCTCCTCGGCATCGCGGTTCATCACGATCACGCTGATGCGGCGGTTCATCGGGTTGGCCGGATCGGTCGCCACGAACAGGCTGCTCGAGGCCCGCCCCTGCACCAGCAGCATGCGGTCTTCGGGCAGGCCGCCGGCGACGATTTCCCGGCGCGAGGCGTTGGCCCGGTCGCTCGACAGCTCCCAGTTGCTGTAGCCGCGGTCGCCGGCGCCGAACGGCTGGGCGTCGGTGTGGCCTTCGAGGGTGATTCGATTGGGCACGTCGGAGAGCGACCGGCCGATCTCGCGCAGGACCTCGTGCATGTAGGGCTTCACGACCGCGCTGCCGCTGTCGAACATCGGCCGGTTGTGCTCGTCGACGATCTGGATGCGCAGGCCGTCGCGCGTCATGTCGAGCTTGATCTGCGACTTCACCGCGGCCAGCTTGGCGTTGGCGGCGATCGCCTCCTCGACGCGCTTCTTCAGCGCCTCGAGCTTGGCCAGCTCGGCGCGCTTCTGCTCGGCCTCGAGCGACTTGATGTTGAGGAGCTTTCTCTTGGACGGCACGTCGCCCTCCTTGACCTGGCCCGTCGTTCGGGTGAGGTCCTGGCCGCCGCCACGGACCACGTGCGAAGAGTCGCCGGCGCCGGCGCCGCCCATCAGCGCCACCTTGAGCGGCGCGTTGAAGAAGTCGGCGATGCCCTTCTTGTCGCCTTCGGTGGTCGAGCCGAGCAGCCACATGAGGAGGAAGAACGCCATCATGGCCGTCACGAAGTCGGCGTACGCGATCTTCCAGGCACCACCGTGCTTCGCGTGCCCGCCCTTGCGGACCCGCTTGATGATGATCGGCTGGAGCTTCTTCGAGTCGCCCGCCATGTCAGATCCCGAAGGTCACGCCTTCTTGCCCTTGACGTGCCCTTCGAGCTCGGCGAACGTCGGCCGGTCCTGCGAGTACAGCACCTTGCGGCCGAACTCCACCGCCACCTGCGGCGCATAGCCCTGCATGCTGGCGAGCAGCGTCGTCTTGATGCACTGCAGCTCCTTCGAGCCCTCGTCGACCTTCTGCTCGATCAGGCCGCCGAGCGGCTCGACCACGGCGTAGGCGAGCAGGATGCCGAGGAAGGTGCCGACGAGCGCCGAGCCGATCATGCCGCCGAGGATCGCCGGCGGCTGGCCCACCGAGCCCATGGTGTTGACCACGCCGAGCACCGCCGCGACGATGCCGAAGGCCGGCAGCGCGCCGGCCAGGCGGGCGAGCGCGTTGACCGGCCCGTGCGCCTCGTTGTGGTGGGTCTCGATCTCGCTGTCCATCAGGCTCTCGATCTCGTGCGAGTTGAGGTTGCCGGAGACCATCATGCGCAGGTAATCGGTGATGAACTCGACGACGTGGTGGTCGGAGCCGACCGTCGCGTACTTCTGGAACAGCGACGACGACGCCGGGTCCTCGACATCGCTCTCGATCGCCATCAGGCCTTCCTTGCGCGCCTTCTGCAGGATGTCGTAGAGCAGCGCCATGAGCTCCATGTAGCGCGCCTTCGAGTACTTGGAGCCCTTGAGCACGCCCGGCAGCGCGGCCAGGGTGGCCTTCAGCACCTTCGGCTGGTTGTTCACCGCGAAGGCGCCCAGCGAGCCGCCCAGGATGGCCATCAGCTCGGTCGGCAGGGCGTGGATGATCACGCCGATGTTGCCGC
>CAXSEJ010000233.1:0-3896 GCA_964236395.1 uncultured Rhizobacter sp. | reverse complement strand
CGTCTGCTCGCCCGAGAGCACCGGCGAGAGCAGGATGCGGTTGTAGTTGGGGTGCGGCTCGGCGCCGAAGACGGTGATGTCGTAGAGGTCGGGCGCCAGGCGCAGCAGCTCCTCGACGGCACGGATGCCCGCCATGCCGTTGCCGACCACCACCAGCTTCATCTTCTGCTTTTCCATCGGGTCTGGGCGGGCCTCAGAAATACAGGGCGACGGTGGCGACCAGGCGGCCGTTCTGCAGCACCGGCAGCGCGACCAGCGAGCCCAGGCCGGCCTCGGCCGCCGAGGCGCCCACGCCGCCCGGCTCGGCGGCGGCAGCCTCGCTGAAGGCCGGGATGCCGGTCCAGCTCGGCCGGCCGATCGTGCCTTGCCCGGCATCGACCTCGATCGATCGGGTTGCGGCGTCGAGCGAACCGAGCACCTCGCAGAACCCGGCGCAACGCAGCAGCCGCTCGGCCGAGGCGACCGGCCGCCAGATCTCGACCCGGCGCGCGAGCGGCGTGGCCAGGGCGGAGAGGAAGGCCATCACGAAGCTGCCGGTGCCGCGCGACGAGCACGGCACCGCGAAGCCGCGGTTGATGCCGACCTTCACGGCGCTGTCGGCGCGCATGAAGCCGGCGCCGCGGCCGAGGTCGTCAATGAACACGGGCAGGCCGCTTTCCCAGGCCGAGCCCGGCATGCCGTTGCCGCGCCTGAAGCTGGTGCGTCGCGACAGGAACTCGAACGCCTCGGCGGTCGTGCCGTAGTAGCCGTCGACCAGGCTCATGTCCTTGGAGCGCGCCGGATCGTTGGCCCAGAGCTCGATGGCGCCGGCATGGGCCTCGTCGTCGCCGCAGAAGATGACGAAGACGGAGGTCAGGAAGTCGCCGGCGAAGATGGGCACGGCGATGCCCGAGGTGAGGCCTTCGGCGCGCGCCGCGGCGATGCGCCTGAAGGCCGAGCCCTCGAACTCGTTGAGCACGATCGGATGGCCCGCTTCCCAGGCCTGCCCGGGCAGCCCTTCGCCGCGGCCGAAGCAGAGCTTCTGGCTCAGGGCGCCGAAGCGGGCGTGCTCGCCGTAGAGCGCGCCGCCGAACTCGAGCACCGTGCGGTCGCCGCTCGGCACCCACGATTCGACCACCCGGATGAATGTCTTCACGATGGGGCCGCTCAGGCGGCGGTCTTTTCCACGTGGCCCTGCCGCGTGTAGAGGAAGTCGAGCACGGCCTTGCGGCACTGCACGTAGTTGCGGTCCTCGGCCAGGCCGACGCGGTCGCGCGGCCGCGGCAGGTCGACGCGCAGGATCTCGCCGATCGTCGCCGCCGGCCCGTTGGTCATCATCACCACGCGGTCGGAAAGCAGCACCGCCTCGTCGACGTCGTGGGTCACCATCACGACCGTGCTGCCGGTGGCGGCGACGATCTTGAGCAGCTCGTCCTGCAGGCGGGCACGGGTCAGCGCGTCGAGGGCGCCGAACGGCTCGTCCATCAGCAGCACCTTGGGCTGCATCGCCAGCGCCCGGGCGATGCCGACGCGCTGCTTCATGCCGCCCGAGATCTCGTGCGGCCGCTTGGCCAGCGCGTGCGTCATGCCGACGAGCGCCAGCGCGTCTTCGCTGCGTGCCTTCAGCTGCGCCTTCGACTCGGTCGCCGCGAACACCCGCTCCACCGCCAGATGCACGTTCTCGTAGCAGCTCAGCCAGGGCAGCAGCGAGTGGTTCTGGAACACGACCGCCCGCTCCGGCCCGGGCGCGGCGATCTCGCGCTTGTCGCAGATGAGCACGCCGCCGCTCGGCTTGAGCAGGCCGGCGATCAGGTTGAGCAGCGTCGACTTGCCGCAGCCCGAGTGGCCGATGAGGGTGACGAATTCGCCCTGCTCGACCGAGAGGTCGATGTCGCGCAGGGCGTGGAACGAGCCCTTCCGGCTCGTGAACGTCATCTCGACGTTCTGGACCTCGATGAAATGCTCCATCGCGCTCAGGCCTCGTCGTAGCTGAAGCGACGAGCGATGAACATCAGCAGCTGCTCGAGCGCCAGGCCGACCATGCCGATGATGAAGATCGCGATGATGATGTGCTTGACGTTGAGGTTGTTCCACTCGTCCCAGACCCAGAAGCCGATGCCGACGCCGCCGGTCAGCATCTCGGCCGCCACGATCACCAGCCAGGCGGTGCCGATCGACAGGCGCACGCCGGTCAGCATGTAGGGCAGCACGGCCGGGAACAGGATCCGGGAGACGACCTTCCACTCCGACAGGTTGAGGACCCGCGCGACGTTGAGGTAGTCCTGCGGCACGCGCTGCACGCCGACGGCGGTGTTGACGAGCATCGGCCAGATCGAGCAGATGAAGATCGTCCACACGGCGGCCGGGTTGGCCGCCTTGAAGACGAGCAGGCCGATCGGCAGCCAGGCCAGCGGCGAAACGGGCTTGAGCAGGCTGATGAGCGGCGAAACCATGCGGTTCGCGAACTCGAAGCGGCCGATGACGAAGCCGAGCGGGATGCCGACCGCCGCGGCGAGGCCGAAGCCGACCGCGACGCGGCCGAGCGAGTACATGACGTTCCAGCCGATGCCCTGGTCGTTCGGGCCCTTGCGATAGAACGGGTCGGCGAACAGCTTGACGGCCGCGTCGAAGGTCGCCCACGGCGTCGGAAAGGTGGTGCTGCGCGCGGTCAGCAGCGCCCACAGGCCGACGAGCAGGCCGATGCCGACGAGCGGCGGCAGCACCTTGCGCAGCAGGCCGTCCCAGTCGATGGGAAGGCGCCGCCGGGTGGGCGCCGGGGCGGCGCGTACCGACGGCGGGGCGGGTGCGGCCAGCGCCGGGCTCGCGTCGCGACGGTCGATCGGCGGCGTGGCGGCGGCGGCGGCGGCGGGTGCGGCAGCGCGGGCGGTGTGGAAGACAGCGGCGACCATCGAGCGCTCCTATGCCTGCGCCCGGACCTTGAACCCGTCGGCGTACTTCTTCGGGTCCTTGCCGTCCCAGACGACGCCGTCGAGCAGCTTCGAGCTGCGCATCGGGTCCTTGGGCACGCTCACCTTGACCTGCGCCGCGGCCTCCTTGTAGAGGTCGATCTGGTTGATCTGCCTGGCCACGGCCAGGTAGTCGGGGTGCTCCTTGAGCAGGCCCCAGCGCTTGTGCTGGGTCAGGAACCACATGCCGTCGCTCAGGTACGGGAAGTTCACCGCGCCGTCGTTGAAGAACTTCATGTAGTTCGGGTCGTCCCAGGTCTTGCCCAGCCCGTTCTGGTAGCGGCCGAGGATGCGCTGGTTGATCACGTCGACGGACGTGTTCACGTAGGCCTTGTCGGCGATCGTGTCGGCCATCTTGTTCTTGTTCTGCAGGCCGGCGTCGATCCAGCGGCCGGCCTCGAGGATGGCCATCACCGCGGCGCGGCAGGTGTTCGGGTTCTTCTTCGCGAACTCGCCGGTGGTGCCGAGCACCTTCTCGGGGTGATCTTTCCAGATGTCCTGCGTGGTGATGGCCGTGATGCCGATGCCGTCGGCGATGGCGCGGTGGCCCCACGGCTCGCCGACGCAGTAGCCGTCCATGTTGCCGACGCGCATGTTGGCCACCATCTGTGGCGGCGGCACCGTGATCACCTTGGTGTCCTTCATCGGGTCGATGCCCGCCGAGGCCAGCCAGTAGTACAGCCACATCGCGTGGGTGCCGGTCGGGAAGGTCTGGGCGAAGGTGTACTCGCGCTTGTCGGCGGCCATCGCCCTGGCCAGCGAGGCGCCATCGACGGCGCCCTTGTCGGCCAGCTTCTTCGAGAGCGTGATCGCCTGGCCGTTGTTGTTGAGCGTCATGAGGACGGCCATGTCCTTTTTCGGCCCGCCGATGCCGAGGTGCACGCCGTAGACCAGGCCGTAGAGCACGTGCGCCATGTCGAGCTCGCCGTTGACGAGCTTGTCGCGCACGCC
>CAXSEJ010000232.1:0-3955 GCA_964236395.1 uncultured Rhizobacter sp. | reverse complement strand
CCTCGCCGCAGCAGTACCTCGACGGCGTGAGCGACTGGTCGCGGGCCATGACGCGCGACGAGATGGACCTCGTGCGCGAGCAGTTCGTGCAGTCGACCCGGCTCGCGGCGGAAGCCGGCTTCGACTGGCTCGAGCTGCACTGCGCGCACGGCTATCTGCTCTCGTCGTTCATCTCGCCGCTCACCAACCAGCGCACCGACGACTGCGGCGGCTCGCTCGCCAACCGCCTGCGCTACCCGATCGAGGTCTTCGGCGCGGTGCGCGCGGTGTGGCCCGAGGCGTTGCCGATCTCCGTCCGCATCTCGGCGCACGACTGGGTCGAAGGCGGCATCACGCCCGACGACGCGGTCGAGGTCGCACGCGCGTTCAAGGCTGCCGGCGCCGACCTCATCGACTGCTCGTCGGGGCAGGTGAGCAAGAAGGAGCAGCCGGTCTTCGGCCGCATGTTCCAGACGCCGTTCTCCGACCGGGTGAGGAACGAAGCCGGCATCCCGACCATGGCGGTCGGCGCCATCTCCGAGGCCGACCACGTCAACAGCATCATCGCGGCCGGTCGGGCCGACCTGTGCGCCGTTGCCCGCCCGCACCTCGCCAATCCGGCGTGGACGCTGCTCGAGGCGGCCAGGATCGGCTACACCGAACTCGCCTGGCCGAAGCAGTACCGCGCCGCGAAGACGCAGCTCGAACGAAATATGCAGGTCCAGCGCGACAAGCTTGTCGCGGTCGTCCAGCGCGACAAGCTTGTCGCGATCGAACGCGACCGCGCGGCCGAGCCATGAAGAACGAACCCGAAGCCGGCCGAAGGAGAAGCGACATGAACGACCGCACCACCACCGGCCTCGACCCTTCGCTGGCCGCCGGCAACCGTCGCCCGCTCGCCGGCTACGACGCCGAGCACTTCCTCTGGCAGGTCGACGAAAGCGGCATCGCCCGCGTCACCCTCGACCGGCCCGAGCGCAAGAACCCGCTCACCTTCGCCTCCTACGCCGAGCTGCGCGACGTGTTCGAGCGGCTGCGCCATGCGAGCGACGTGCGCGTCGTCGTCATCGCCGGCGCGGGCGACAACTTCTGCTCCGGTGGCGACGTGCACGAGATCATCGGCCCGCTCGTGGCGCTGAAGGCGCCCGAGCTGCTGATGTTCACGCGCATGACCGGCGACCTGGTCAAGGCGATGCGCGTCTGCCCGCAGCCCATCGTCGCCGCCATCGACGGCGTGTGCGCCGGCGCCGGCGCCATCCTGGCGATGGCAAGCGACCTGCGCCTCGGCACGGCGCGCTCGAAGACGGCGTTCCTCTTCAACCGCGTCGGCCTGGCCGGCTGCGACATGGGTGCCTGCGCCATGCTGCCGCGCATCGTCGGCCAGGGCCGCGCCGCCGAGCTGCTCTACACCGGCCGTGCGCTCGGCGGCGAGGAGGCCGAGCGCTGGGGCTTCCTCAACCGCCTGGTCGAGCCGGCCCGCCTGCACGAAGAAGCGATGCAGCTCGCGCGCGACCTCACGGCCGGCCCGACCTTCGCCAACGGCATCACCAAGACCATGCTGCACCAGGAGTGGGCGATGACCATCGAGCAGGCGATCGAGGCCGAGGCGCAGGCCCAGGCGATCTGCATGCTCACGCAGGACTTCACGCGCGCCTACGAGGCGTTCGCGGCGAAGACCCAGCCGGTGTTCAAGGGCGATTGATGGGCCGCCGCAACGCACGGCCCGGCCGGTCGCTTGGCGCCACGGCAGCCGTCGCAGGGACGCTCCTTCTCCTTATGCCCACCTTCGCCATGGCCGGCGACGAAGCACTGCCTGCGGACGTGCGCCGCTTCCTGGAGCGCCGCGCGGCCTGCGATCATTGGGGCGGCGAAGAGCCGTACGACAAGGCGCGCAGCGCCGAGATCGCCCGCGGCGCGGCGCGCGACTGCCGCGGCACCGACCGCGAACTCGCGAGACTCAAGAAGCGTCACGACGCCGATGCAGCCGTGACGGCCCGGTTGGCGGACGTCGACCCGCACGTCGAAGCGCCTTCGCCGGCCCGGCCCCATCGCCGCAAGCCATGACGCACCACCGAGACCACCTCGCCTGGCCCTTCTTCGAAGAGCGGCACGCTGCGCTCGCAGCGCGCCTCGACGGCTGGGCGGCCAAGGCGCTGGCCGGGCCGCACCCACATGGCGCCGGTGAGGTCGACGCCGCCTGCCGCGGCCTCGTCGCCAGCCTTGGCGCGGCCGGCTGGCTCGCCCACGCCGTCGCCGGCCGCGAGCACGGCGGCGCCGCCGACACCATCGACACGCGCGCCATCTGCCTGGCCCGCGAGACGCTCGCCCGCCACGACGGCCTGGCCGACTTCGCCTTCGCCATGCAGGGCCTCGGCTCGGGCGCCATCAGCCTCGCCGGCAGTGACGCGCAGAAGCGGCGCTACCTGCCGCGCGTGGCCGCGGGCGAGGCGATCGCCGCCTTCGCGCTCTCCGAGCCCGAGGCCGGCTCCGACGTCGCCGCCATGGCCTGCGCGGCCCGCGCCGAGGGCGACGCGTACGTGCTGAACGGCGAGAAGACCTGGATCTCGAACGGCGGCATCGCCGACTTCTACGTCGTCTTCGCGCGGACGGGCGGCGAGCCGAAGGGCTCGCGCGGCATCGGCGCCTTCATCGTCGATGCCGATGCGCCGGGCCTGGCGATCGCCGAGCGCATCGACCTGATCGCCCCGCACCCGCTCGCCCGCCTGCGCTTCACGAACTGCCGCGTCGACGCCGCCCAGCGCATCGGCGCCGAGGGCGAGGGCTTCAAGATCGCCATGCGCACGCTCGACGTGTTCCGCACCTCCGTGGCGGCCGCCGCGCTCGGCTTCGCGCGCCGAGCCTTCGACGAAGCCATCGCGCGCGCGACATCGAGGAAGATGTTCGGCGGCGTCCTCGCCGACTTCCAGCTCACGCAGGCCAGGCTCGCGCAGATGGCGACGACGATCGACAGCGCCGCGCTCCTCACCTACCGCGCCGCCTGGCTGCGCGACCAGGGCCGCGGCGTGACGAAGGAAGCGGCGATGGCCAAGCTCGCCGCCACCGAAGGCGCGCAGCAGGTGATCGACGCGGCGGTGCAGATGTGGGGCGGCCAGGGCGTGCAGAGCGGGCAGACGGTCGAGCGGCTCTACCGGGAGATCCGGGCGCTGCGCATCTACGAAGGCGCCAGCGAAGTGCAGCAGCTCATCATCGGCCGCGAGTTGCTGAAGGACGTCAGGCCGAAGGAGGCGTCGACATGAAGCAGGCCCTGCTGCCCGAAGGCTGGCCGCGGCCGAAGGGCTATGCCAACGGCGTCAGCGCGCAAGGCCGGCAGGTGTTCGTGGCCGGCATGGTCGGCTGGACGCCGGAGGGCGTGTTCACGAGCGACGACTTCGCGGCCCAGGCGCGGCTCGCGCTGGAGAACGTCGTCGCCGTCCTGCGCAGCGCCGATGCGAAGCCCGAGCACATCACGCGCATGACCTGGTACGTGACGAGCAAGCGCGAGTACCGCGACGCCGGCCGGGCCGTCGGCGCGGCGTTTCGCGAGATCATCGGCCACTTCGACATCGCCATGACGGCGGTCGAGGTCACCGCCTTGATGGAAGATCGCGCCAAGGTCGAGATCGAGGTCACGGCCGTCGTTCCGGAATAGAACTCAGGAGAGCCGCATGGCCAGCCACAAAGCACCCTTCCAGTGGGACGACCCGCTGCTGCTGGAGCAGCAACTGACCGACGACGAGCGCGCCGTGCGCCATGCCGCGGCGGCCTACTGCCAGGAGCGCCTCGCGCCGCGGGTTCTCGACGCGTTCAGGAACGGCACCACCGACCCGGCCATCTTCAAGGAGATGGGCGAGCTCGGCCTGCTCGGCTCGACCATCCCCGAGCAGTACGGCGGCGGCGGCATGAACTACGTCTGCTACGGCGTGGTCGCGCGCGAGGTCGAGCGCGTCGACTCCGGCTACCGCTCGATGATGAGCGT
>CAXSEJ010000231.1:0-4009 GCA_964236395.1 uncultured Rhizobacter sp. | reverse complement strand
GTCGTCGAGCACCCGCTCAGCCACGAGAAGATTCCGCTCTGGGTCGGCAACTACGTGCTCATGAACTACGGCGACGGCGCCGTGATGGGCGTGCCGGCGCACGACCAGCGCGACTTCGAGTTCGCGAAGCAGTACGGCATCGACCTGCTGCAGGTGGTGCACGTCGACGGCGAGGAGTTCTCGTACGACCACTGGCAGGACTGGTACGCCGACACGACCTGCGGCATCACCGTCAACTCCGACAACTTCAGCGGCCTGAGCTACCCGGTGGCGGTCGATGCGATCGCCGAGGCGCTCGAGCACCGCGGCCTCGGTGCCAGGCACACGACCTGGCGCCTGCGCGACTGGGGCGTGAGCCGGCAGCGCTACTGGGGCACGCCGATTCCGATCATCCACTGCGAAGGCTCGCCGGGCGCCCCCGGCTGCGGCGTGGTGCCGGTGCCCGAGGGCGACCTGCCCGTGGTGCTGCCCGAAGACCTGATCCCCGACGGCTCCGGCAACCCGCTGAACCAGTGCGCCTCGTTCGTCGACGTCGCCTGCCCGACCTGCGGCCGCGCGGCGCGGCGCGAGACCGACACGATGGACACCTTCGTCGACAGCGCCTGGTACTTCATGCGCTACTGCGACCCGAAGCTCGACAGTGCCATGGTCGGCGCCGGCACCGCCTACTGGATGCCGATGGACCAGTACATCGGGGGCGTCGAGCACGCCATCCTGCACCTGCTCTACGCGCGCTTCTGGACCCGCGTGATGCGCGACATGAAGCTGGTCGATTTCGACGAGCCCTTCACCCGGCTGCTGACGCAGGGCATGGTGCTCAATCACGTGTGGGCGCGGCCGACGGCGCAGGGCGGGGTCGACTACTTCCCGCCCGACCAGGTGACGGCCGACGGCGTCACCGCGAACAGGGCTGCTCCCTCCCCAACCCCTCCCTCCGAGAAGGAGGGGACGGCCTCTTCGAGGCCGCTTTCCGAGACGCCCCGCACCGGCCGCCTCGGGGACGGAACGCAAGTCACCTACCGCGGCATGCTGAAGATGGGCAAGACCGAGCGCAACGGCGTCGATCCGCAGGAGCTCATCGACCGCTACGGCGCCGACACCTCGCGCCTGTTCGTGATGTTCGCCTCGCCTCCGGAGCAGACGCTCGAGTGGAACAACGCCGGCGTCGAAGGTGCGCACCGCTTCCTGCGCCGGCTCTGGAAGTTCGCCGTCCGCCAGGCCGACGGCCTCGGTGCGCTCGCCGGCCGCGGCCGCACCGAGCTGCGCGGCCGCGCGCCGGCGCTGCGCCAGGAAGTGCACTCGCTGCTGAAGCAGGTGCGCTACGACTACGAGCGCATGCAATACAACACCGTCGTCTCCGGCGCGATGAAGCTGCTCAACGCGCTCGAGGCGCACGCCGCCTCGCCTGGCGCCGATGCGCCGGCCCTGCGCGAAGGCCTGGGCGTGCTGCTGCGCGTGCTCTACCCCGTGTGCCCGCACACCACCTGGACGCTCTGGAACGAGCTCGGCTACGACACCGACCTGGGCCCGCTGCTCGACGCGCCCTGGCCGGAGGTCGACGAATCGGCGCGGCTACAAGCCGAGATCGAGCTGATGCTGCAGGTCAACGGCAAGCTGCGCGGCCGCATCCGCGTGCCGGCCGGCGCCGACGAGCGCGCCATCGAGGCGGCCGCGCTCGCCAGCCCCGACTTCGTGAAGTTCGCCGACGGGCAGCCGGTCAAGCGCATCAAGGTCGTGCCGGGCCGGCTGGTCAACGTCGTCGTCTGATGCCGGGTCGTCGGCTCGTTCTCGCCGCCGCTGGGCTGGCCGGCTTGTCGCTCGGTGGCTGCGGCTTCGAGCTCCGCCGCCCGCCCGACCTGCGCTTTCGCACCATCCAGCTCGCTGGCTTCACGCCCCGCTCGCCGGTCGCTGCCGAGCTGAGGGCGCTCATCGACGCCACGCCCGACACACGCGTCGTCGAGGCGCTGAAAGACGCGCAGGTCGTGCTCCGCGCGATCAACGAGGCCAAGGAAAAGAGCGTGGTCGCGCAGACGGCCGCCAACCAGATCCGCGAGTTCGAGCTGCGCTACCGCTTCACCTTCCAGCTGCGCAGCGCCGCCGGCAAGGACCTGATCCCGGAGAGCGAGATCGTGCTCAAGCGCTCGCTCACCTACACCGAATCGGCCGCGCTCGCCAAGGAGCAGGAGGAGGCCTTCCTCTACCGCGCGATGCAGAGCGACATCGTCTCGCAGGTGCTGCGCCGGCTCGCCTCGGTGCAGGTGCTGTAGCCGCATGCAGCTCCGCGCCGAGCAGCTCGCCGGCCACCTGGCCCAGTCGCTGCGTCCGGTCTACACCGTCTGGGGCGACGAGCCGCTGCTGGCCCAGGAAGCCGGCGACGCGATCCGCGCCGCCGCCCGCGCCGCCGGCTGCAGCGAGCGCCAGGTGCACACCGTCGCCGGCGCCCACTTCGACTGGAGCAGCCTGCTCGGCGCGGCGCAGGCGCTGAGCCTGTTCGCCGATCGCCAGCTCGTCGAGATCCGCATCCCGTCGGGCAAGCCGGGCAAGGACGGCTCGGACGCGCTGCAGCGCTACTGCGAGACCGCGGCCGCCGGCGCCGGCCGCGACGTCATCACCCTCGTGCAGTTGCCGCGCCTCGACCGCTCGCAGCAATCGAGCGCGTGGTTCGGCGCCCTCGACCGCACCGGCGTCACGGTGCGCGTCGATCCGGTCGAGCGCAACCACCTGCCGCAGTGGATCGCGCGCCGGCTCGAGGTCAACGGCCAGCGCGTCGCATCGGGCAGCGACGGCCAGCAGGCGCTGGCCTTCTTCGCCGACCGCGTCGAGGGCAACCTGCTTGCAGCGCACCAGGAAGTGCAGAAGCTCGGCCTGCTGCACCCGCCCGGCGAGCTGAGCTTCGCGCAGATCGAGGCGGCGGTGCTCAATGTCGCCCGCTACGACGTGTTCAAGCTCGGCGAGGCGGTGCTCGCCGGCCAGACGGCGCGGGCCCTGCGCATGCTCGCCGGCCTCGAGGCCGAAGGCGAGTCGGCGGTGTTCGTGCACTGGACGCTGGCCGAAGACATCCGCAGCCTGAAGCGCGTGAAAGACGCGCTGGGCGCCGGCCGGCCGCTGCCGCTCGCCCTGCGCGAAGCGCGGGTCTGGGGCGCGAAGGAGCGCATCTTCGAGCGCGCCGTGACGCTGCTCGGCGAGTCGGCGCTCGCCCACCTGCTCGACGCCGCGCAGGTGTGCGACGGGCTGGTCAAGGGCCTGAAGCACCCCGACTGGCCGGCCGACCCGTGGCAGGGCCTGAAACGCCTGGTGCTGATGCTCGTCGAGCACACCTCGCACGCTGTCGCGCGGCCGACGACGCGGCGGCTGGCGCTGTCGCCTTAGCCGGGCGCCGCTTCGACCGTGTCCAGCAGCAGCTCGAACGCGCGCTGCACCGACCGGGCCCGCACCGCAGCGCGGTCGCCGCTGGCCTGCAGCAGCACTGAACGCGTCTCGCCGTCACGACGGCTTGCCGCGAGCCACACGGTGCCGACCGGCTTCGCCGGCGTGCCGCCGCCTGGACCGGCGACGCCCGTGATCGCCACGGCGTAGCCGGCCGGCGATCGGGCCAGCGCACCTTCGGCCATCGCCCGTGCCACCTCGTCGCTCACCGCACCGTGCGCGACGATGAGGGCGGGCGGCACGCCGAGCATCTCGGTCTTGGCGGCGTTCGAGTAAGTGACGAAGCCGCGCTCGAACCACTCGCTCGATCCGGCGAGCGACGTGCAGGCCGCCGCGACCAGGCCGCCGGTGCACGACTCGGCCGTGGCCATCGTCGCGCTTCGTCGGCGCAGCACGGCGGCCACGGCGCTGGCCAGCTCGTCGTGCGTCGTCACACGAAGCGCCAGACGGCGATCACGAGCAGGGTGCAGAGCGCGGCCACGTAGTCGTCGAGCAGGATGCCGAAGCCCTGCGCCCAGCCGACGGGCCGGCCGCGCCGCTTCTTGAAGAGCTGGTCGGCCCAGGCCACCGGGCCGGGCTTGGC
>CAXSEJ010000230.1:0-4028 GCA_964236395.1 uncultured Rhizobacter sp. | reverse complement strand
AACTTCACGCCGGCCGGGTTGTTGGCGTTGAACTTCTCGACCATGTACTTCCAGCCGTTGAGCTGGTTGTTGCCGACCGGTGCCATGAGGCCTGACAGCGGATCGATCCAGGCGATCTTGACGACCTGGCCCTGCAGCGGCTTGGCGCCTGCCATGCCCTGCGCCCCGACGCCGCTGGTGGTGACGGCGAAGGCCACGCCAATGGCCACGCCGAGGGCTGTGGCCTTCATCTTCGAACGGGCGATGGTCATGCTGTCTCCTGGATCAAGTGTTCGGGCAACGGTAACGGATGGCGACCGCCCTCTGTTACAGGGACTTTCCCCAAAGCCGTCCCGCTTCACGAACTGCGGCCGCCCAACGGCCGGAGGCGGCGATAGACTGCGCGCCACCCGAACCGGGTAGCGCCTTGGCTCTGCCACCGCCACGATGAAGCTCTTCTTCGACCTGCTGCCGCTGATCCTCTTCTTCGTCGCCTTCAAGGTCGCCGACAGCAACGCCGAAAGCGCGGCGCGCTTCGCCACCGAGCACTTCGGCTTCGCCGTCTCCGGCGGCACGGTCGGCCCGACGGAGGCACCGGTGCTGCTCGCCACGCTCGTCGTGATGGCGGCGACGCTGCTACAGGTTGCCTGGCTGCTGCTGAACCGGCGCAAGGTCGACACGATGCTGTGGGTCACGTTCGGTCTCATCGCGGTGCTCGGTGGCGCCACGGTCTGGTTTCACGACCCGACTTTCATCAAGTGGAAGCCGAGCGCGCTCTATTGGGTGATGGCGGTCGTGTTCTGGGCCAGCCAGGCGTTCTTCGGCAAGAACCTGCTCCGGGTGATGGCCGGTGCGCAGATGGAGCTGACCGAACGCGACTGGAAGCGCCTGAACCTGGCCTGGGCCGCCTTCTTTGCGCTCATGGGCGTCGTCAACCTCTACGTGGCCTACAACTACTCCACCTCCACCTGGGCCAGCTTCAAGGTGTTCGGCCTGACCGGCCTGATGCTGGTGTTCATGGTCGGCCAGGGCGTCTACATCGCCCGCTACAGCGACCCCGGCGAGCCGGCCGACAAGGCGCCCCTGCCGGGCGCCGCGGTGGCCTCGCGCCTAGACCCGCCGTGACGGTCACGGCGAGCGAAGTCGAGTCGGCCCTGCGCACGGCCCTCGCGCCCACTGCCCTCGAGGTTCGTGACGACAGCCACCTGCACGCCGGCCATGCCGGCGCCCGTGAGGGCAGGCACTTCGGCATCACCATCACCAGTGCGCGCTTCGAAGGCTTGTCGCGCGTAGCCCGGCATCGCCTCATATATGATGCCCTGCAGGCCCTCATGCCGCATGGCATTCACGCCCTCGCGATCGACGCCCGGGGTCCTCAGCCCGGCTGACCGCGCGCCGCGTCGGCCTCCGCGCCGACCGCTTCGACCCGACTCAACGTCTTGCCCGAAAGGCACCATCTCCATGAAGAAGAGTTTCATCGCTGCCGCCGTCGTCGCTGCCGCCGCGGGCTTCGCGCCGGCCGCGGTCCTTGCCCAGAACATCGCCGTCGTCAACGGAAAGCCGATTCCGAAGGCCCGCGTCGACGTCATCCTCGACCAGGTGAAGAAGCAGGCAGCGTCGCGCAACCAGCAGCTGCCGCCGAACATCGAGACCCTCGTGCGCGACAAGGTCGTGACCGACGAGATCCTGGCCCAGGAGGCCGAGCGCCGCGGCCTCGGCACGTCGGCCGAATTCAAGTCGCAGATGGAGCTGGCCCGCCAAAGCATCCTCATCGGCATGCTGTCGGGCGATCTCGACAAGAAGAGCGCGGTGAGCGATGTCGAAGTGCAGAAGGAATACGACAAGTTCAAGACGCAGTCCAGCGGCACCGAGTACCGGGCTCGCCATATCCTGGTCGAGAAGGAAGACGAGGCCAAGGCCCTCGTCGCCCAGCTGAAGGGCGGCGCCAAGTTCGACGACCTGGCCAAGAAGAACTCAAAGGACCCGGGCTCGGCGGAGAACGGCGGCGACCTCGACTTCGCGGCACCGTCGTCGTACGTGCCCGAGTTCTCGCAGGCGATGGCCAAGCTGAAGAAGGGCGAGTACACGGAGGTGCCGGTGAAGACCCAGTTCGGCTATCACATCATCAAGCTGGAAGACACGCGCGAGGCGAAGTTCCCTCCGATCGCCGAAGTCAAGCCGCAGATCCAGCAGCGCCTGGCCCAGCAGAAGGCCGCGGCCTTCCGCGACGAGCTCCGCGCCAAGGCCAAGACGGACTACAAGTTCACCGCGAACTGACAGTGCCCGATCGCGCCTCCCGTCGGTCGCTGCGCCCGAGGGGGCGCGGCCGGCCGGCCAAGGGCGTCAACCGGTGACGATCCGGCCGGCCTCGATGCGCAATTGCTCGTCGCAGCGCGCGGCGATGGCCGTGTCGTGCGTCACCAGCACCAGTGTCGTGCCGGCCTCTCGGTTGAGCTCGAACATCAGCGCCATCACGGTGTCGCCGGTGGCGAAGTCGAGGCTACCGGTCGGCTCGTCGGCGAGCAAGAGCGCCGGGCGGACCACGAAGGCCCGCGCCAGCGCGACCCGCTGCTGCTCGCCGCCCGACAGCACCCGCGGGTAGTGGCGAAGCCGCTCGCTCAAGCCCACGCGGCGCAGCATCTCGGTCGCCAGCGTGCGCGCGTCGGTACGGCCCTGCAGTTCGAGCGGCAGCATGACGTTCTCGAGCGCGTTGAGATTGCCGAGCAGCTGGAAGCTCTGGAACACGAAGCCGAGTTTTTCGGCGCGCACCTGGGCGCGGGCGTCCTCGTCGATGGCGAACAGGTCGACGCCGGCCAGCCGCACCGTGCCGGTGGTCGGCGTGTCGAGCCCGGCGATGATCGACAGCAGCGTGCTCTTGCCGGATCCCGAGGCGCCGACGATGGCGACGGAGCGTTGCGGCGGCAGGGTGAAATCGATCTCATGGAGAATCGTCAGCGTGCCGGTCGAGTCCTGCACCTGCTTGGTCAGGCGCTCGACGGCGATGATGGCTTGGGGCATGGATTGGTGATGATTCTCGGTGTGGACCCGGCCCGCCGCCGATGGCTGGGGCACTGTAGCGCGGCCCTTGCATGGGCCGCGTTCGGCGCGGCGACGCCCTCGATCGGCGTGGCGGCCGTCTCGCGGGTGCGCAAGATCCTCGTCGTCGGCGACAGCCTGTCGGCGGAGTACGGCCTGGTCCGCGGCAGCGGCTGGGTGGCGCTGCTCGAACAGCGCCTGTCCCGGGAGCACGCCGGCACGACCGTGGTCAATGCGAGCATCAGTGGCGACACCACCTCGGGCGGCCTGGCGCGCCTGCCGGCGCTGCTGCGCGAGCACCGGCCCGACCTCGTCGTGATCGAGCTCGGTGGCAACGATGCGCTGCGCGGCCTGCCGCTGCCGAACACCCGCGCCAACCTGGCCGAGATGGCCCGCCTGTCGAAGGCGGCCCGGGCCCGCGTCCTCATCGTCGGCATGCAACTGCCGCCGAATTACGGCCGCGGCTACGGCGAGCGCTTCGCCGCCCTGTTCGCCGACGTGGCCGGTGCCGAAGACGCGGCGCTGGTGCCGTTCATGCTCAAGGGCGTGGCCGACATCCCGAACGCGGAGGCCATGTTCCAGCCCGACCGCATCCACCCTCTCGCGACCGCCCATCCGGTCATCCTGGCCAACGTCTGGCCGGTGCTGGAGCCGATGCTGCGCTGAGCCGGCTCAGCGCGGTCGCTCCCGCGGCTCGCGCGGCCCTTCCCGGCGCTCGTCGAGCGCTCCGGCGTGATCCGCAGTCGGCGGGCGTTGCGGGTTCGGAACCTGCGCCGGCGCCACGACGTCGGGCCGGCGGGCGCTGCCGGCCGGGGGGTCGAGACGCGGCACCGGGGCCAGCGGCCCCGCCACGGCGCCGAGGGGCGGCGCGGCGATGCCGATCGGCGGTGGCGCGCCGACCGGCCGCGGCGCCTGGCCGACCGGCCGCGGCTCCTGCCCGACCGGCTGCGGCGCCTGGCCGACCGGCTGCGGCGCCTGGCCGACCGGCTGCGGCGCCTGGCCGACCGGCTGCG
>CAXSEJ010000229.1:0-4047 GCA_964236395.1 uncultured Rhizobacter sp. | reverse complement strand
CCGCCGGCACGCTGCCGACCGAGCACGAGGCGGCGCGCCGCGTGGACTTCATCGCCCGCTTCGGGGACTCGCCCCATGCGTTCCGGATCGGCAGCCGGCAACCGCAGCTGGTGATCGTCCGCACCGAGCTCGACTCACCCGAGGCCCGGCAACTCATCGCCGAGCTCGATGCCGACTACGAGCGCGTGCGGGTTCAGCATGCGAACAGACGAGCGACGCCGATGGTCACGCTGGCCGAGGCACGCGCCAACAAGACGCCGATCGACTGGGCGGCCTACGTGCCGCCGGTGCCCAAGTTCATCGGCCGACGCGTGCTGCGCAACCAGGACCTCGCCGAGATCGCCGAGGTCATCGACTGGGGCCCGTTCTTCCAGACCTGGGACCTGGCCGGCCCGTACCCGGCGATCCTGAAGGACGAGGTCGTCGGCGAGTCGGCGCGGCGCGTGTTCAGCGACGGCAAGCGCATGCTGCGCCGCGTGATCGAGGGGCGCTGGCTCAGCGCCAACGGCGTCGTCGGCCTCTACCCGGCGGCGAGCGTCGGCGACGACGACATCGAGATCTACACCGACGAGTCGCGCAGCGAGGTGCTGATGACGTGGCGCGGCCTGCGCATGCAGAGCGTGCGTCCGGTGGTCGACGGCGAGGACGGGAAAAAGATGCGGCGGCCGAACCGCTGCCTGGCCGACTTCATCGCCCCCAAGGCGTCGGGCCGCAACGACTACATCGGCCTCTTCGCCGTGACCGCCGGCCTCGGCGTCGAGAAGAAGGAGCGCCAGTTCCAGGACGACCTCGACGACTACAGCGCGATCATGCTGAAGGCGCTCGCCGACCGCCTGGCCGAAGCCTTCGCCGAAGCGCTGCACCGCCGCGTGCGCACCGACTTCTGGGGCTACGCGCCCGACGAGGCGCTCGACGTCGCCGGCCTCGTCGCCGAGCGCTACCGCGGCATCCGGCCGGCGCCCGGCTACCCGGCCTGCCCGGACCACCACGTCAAGCGAGACATGTTCCGCGCCCTCGGCTGCGAGGACATCGGCATGACGCTCACCGAAAGCCTGGCCATGCTGCCGGCGGCCAGCGTCTCCGGCTTCTACCTGGCGCACCCGGACGCCACCTACTTCAACGTCGGCAAGATCGGCCCCGACCAGCTGCGCGACTGGGCCGAGCGCACGTCGCAGAGCGTCGCCACCGCGGAACGCTCGCTCGCCACCTTGCTCTGACCCAGCCGCTGGGCGGCTGTCCATCGGCCGTCTGTCGGCGCTCGTTTTCGAAGCGTTTGGTTACGGCTGGCGCAAGTCCTTGCAACACTCGCAGAACGTGCCAGTCGCTCTGTTGCATCGCCGACAGGCGGTCGCCGTTCTGCCAACTTTTGACGCAATACCGCGCCGGAGCCCATCCGGCCGGTGACCTCCCGGCATGGCATGCCGCCTGCGTTTAGGACGACCTGTAAAGAATCCTTTTGGTCGTTGGGGGTCACAGTGCAAATTACTCGGAAAACAGAAATCGGCGGCCGGCATCTCGTCGGCTTCGGGCGCACGGCGGTAGGCGGCGCCGTCCTGGCCTTCCTCGCCGCATGCGGCGGCGGCGGCGGCGGCGGAGGCAGCGCCGAGGCCGCCGCCGACGGCACGGCCGTCGACATGCCGGCCGTCGTCGCCCAGAAGACGCCGACCAAGGCCGAAGCGTCGCGCTTCCTCGGCCAGGCGACGTTCGGCCCGAACGAAGCGGAGATCACGCGCTTGTCGGGCATGAGCTACGGCGCCTGGATCGACGAGCAGCTCGCCAAGCCGATCACGCTGCACCGCCTCTATATCAACCAGGCCACCGCCGACCTGGCCTCGGTGGGCCAGCAGATCAGCCCGAACAACTTCTTCGACTCGTGGTGGAGCCAGGCCCTCGGCTCCGATGACCAGCTGCGCCAGCGCGCGTGCTTCGCGATGTCGGAAATCATGGTGATCTCCTTCGCCGACGCGACGCTGCGCAACCAGACGCGCGGCGTGGCCTCCTTCTACGACACGTTGTGCGAGAAGAGCTTCGGCAACTTCCGCGACATGCTCGAGAGCGTGGCCCTGCACCCGATGATGGGCATCTACCTGTCGTGGTTGAAGAACGAGAAGGAAGACCCGAAGACCGGCCGCGTGCCCGACCTGAACTTCGCCCGTGAGATCACGCAGCTGTTCGCCGTCGGCGAGTACAAGCTGAACATCGACGGCACCAACCAGATGGGTCCCGACGGCCGCCCCGCCGCCGCCTACACCCCGAAGGACCTCGAAGGCCTCTCGCAGATGTTCACCGGCTACAGCTGGTACGGAGGCCCGCAGATCACCGACCGTACGAACCGCCGCTTCTATGGACAGGACGCCAGCCTCGAGCGCGACTGGCGCCCGATGCAGGCCTACAACAACTACACCGCGAACACCGACTTCCACTCCATCAGCGAGAAGAAGTTCTGGGGCGTCACGGTGCCGGCGCAGACCAAGTCGGACAACGAAGGCGACTTCAAGCTCGCGATCGACACGGTGTTCAACAACCCGACCGTCGGCCCGTTCATCGCCAAGCAGCTGATCCAGCGGCTGATCACCAGCAACCCGTCGCCGGCCTACGTGGGCCGCGTCGCCACCGTCTTCAACGACAACGGCAAGGGCGTGCGCGGCGACCTCAGCGCGGTGTGGAAGGCGATCCTGCTCGACACCGAAGCGCGTACGGTCAGCACCTCGCCGACCTTCGGCAAGGTGCGCGAGCCGGTGATCCGCCTGGCCAACATGCTGCGCGCGTTCAACGCCAAGTCGACGAGCACGCGCTTCATGGGCATCGGCAACACCGACGATCCGGCCACGCGCCTGAACCAGACGCCGATGTACGCGCCGACGGTGTTCAACTTCTTCCGTCCGGGCTACGTGCCGACGAGCAAGGCGATCACCGACGCGGGCCTCGTCGTGCCCGAGCTGCAGATCACGCACGACGTGTCGGTGGCCGGCTACATGAACTACATCCGAACCTGGGTGGTGCTCGACAAGAACCGCGACATCCAGCACGACTACACGGCCGAGGTGCCGCTGGCCACCGCGCCGGCCGACCTGGTCGAGCGCATGAGCCTGCTCTTTTTCGCCGGCGCCATGCCGGAGGCGCTGAAGACGCAGATGACGGCGGCGGTCACGAGCCGGATACTTCCCCTGCCGGTCTACACCCGGACCACGACGACGGGTGGCACGCTGCTGAAGATCGCCGACGAAGGCGGCACCTTCAACATCCCCGGAACGGCGACGGTGCGCTACGGCGCGGGCACGACCTTCATCGACAAGTCGGTGACCGGCATGGGCACCTGCAACGTGCAGTTCTTCGGCAGCGACCCGATCGTCGGCACGCAGAAGTCTTGCTACATCTTCACGCCGACGCCGGCTGCGGGTGCCTCCGCGGCGAGCGGCGCGGCCAGCGCACCGCTGGTGGCGAGCAACCAGGCCGCGATCGATGCGGCCAAGCTCGACCGGGTGTACCTCGCGGTGTACCTGTCGATGGCGTCGCCCGACTATCTGATTCAGAAATAAGAGCAGAGGTAATTGATCATGTCGAAACTCAACGCTACGCGCCGCCAGTTCCTGCGCACCGCGTCGGTCGTCTCCGGCTCGGTCGGCAGCGCCGCGGTTCCCTTCGCGCTCAACATGGCCACCCTGAATTCGGCGGCCGCGCAGAGCGCGCCGGCCGACTACAAGGCCATCATCTGCATGTTCTTCTACGGCGGCAACGACTCGTCGCACATGGTGCTGCGCACCGACAAGACGTCGTTCGACGAGTACACCCGTCTGCGCAACACGATGCCCGAGTCGATCGCGCTGCTGGCGCCGGGCACGCCGATGAACGGCAACGCCACGCGCGCCTCGCCGGCCCGCCTGGGCGGCGTGCTGCCGCTGGCGCCGAAGTTCACGGTGTCGCCGGAGAACAGCGCCAACACCTACGCTGTCCACCCGAGCATGCCGGAGGTGCAGGGCCTGTTCGGCGCCGGCCGCCTGGCGATCCTGGCCAATGCCGGCCCGCTCGTCGTGCCGCTCACCCGGG
>CAXSEJ010000228.1:0-4048 GCA_964236395.1 uncultured Rhizobacter sp. | reverse complement strand
TGAGCCGGCCCATCAGCACGAAGTAGAGGCCGCGGTAGCTGCCCGTGCGCTCGAGCGCCGCCTGATCCGCCGGTGTCTCGACGACGGCCAGCTGGCGAGCGTCGCGCGAGGCGTCCAGGCAGATGCGGCAGACCGGCGCCTCGGTGAAGGTGTGGCACTTCTCGCAGTGGCGCACGCGGGCGACGGCACTTTGCAGCGCCTCGGCGATGCGGAGGGCGCCCTCGCGGTCGTGCTGGAGCAGGTGCCAGGCCATGCGCTGGGCCGACTTGACGCCCACGCCCGGCAGCCGCCGCAGCGCCTCGACCAGACCGTCGAGCGACGGCTCAGCCACTCGAGAGCGCCATCAGAAAGGAAGCTTCATTCCCGGCGGCAGCGGCATGCCTGCGGTCAGCTTGCCCATCTTTTCCTGGCTCACTTCCTCGGCGCGGCGCACGCCGTCGTTGAAGGCGGCGGCGACCAGGTCCTCGAGCATCTCGCGGTCGTCGGCGAGCAGGCTGGGGTCGATGGCGATGCGCTTGACGTCGTGCTTGCACGTCATGGTCACCTTGACGAGGCCGGCGCCCGACTGGCCTTCGACCTCGATGGTGGCGAGCTCGTCCTGCGCCTTCTTGAGGTTGTCCTGCATGGCCTGGGCCTGCTTCATCAGGCCGGCCAGTTGACCCTTCATCATGTCGTGTGCTCCTCGTGTTCAGTGCGGTTTGATCGAGCCCGGCACGATGCGCGCCGTCTTGTACTGCGACATCAGCGCCTTGACGAGCGGATCGTCGTGGATGACGCGCTCGGCCTCGGCCTGACGGCGCTCGCGCTCCGTGGCATCGCGCCGCGCGGGCGAGTCGAGCGCCGGGCCGGCTTCGATCTCGATGCGCACCTCGCGCTGCGCCAGCTGCGCGACGGCAGCTTGCAGGCGCTCGCGCAAGGCAGGTGCACGCAGGTTCTCGCGCTCGACGCGCAAGCGCCATACCGCCGCCACGCCGCCGTCGCTACCGCCGCTGACGCCGAGGCACTCGGCCTGCATCGCCAGCTCGCGGACCATCGCCGTGACGCCGGCCGTGGCGACGAGCTCGGCGACCAGCGCCGCCCAGCGATCGGCGGCTTCTTGTCCACGGGCTTCGATGGCTTCGATCGAGTCCGTGGTCTGCGTGCTCGGCGAGATTGCCGCAGTCGCGGTCGACGCCGCCGCCGCCGCCGCTGGCGCGACTGCCGGCCGGGACGGCTGAGCCCGCGGCGGCGCGATCGGCGGCGCGATCGGCGGCACGACCGGCGGCACGATCGGCGGCGCGGCCGGGGCGCGGCTTTCGGACGGTGCAAAGGCGAGCAGGCGCAGCAACACCATCACCAGGCCGCTGTACTCGTCGGGCGCCAGCGCCAGCTCGGCGCGTCCATGCAGGGCGATGCTGTAGAGCAGCTGGGTCTCGTCGGCCGGCAGCAAGGCGGCGAGTCGAACGGGGACCTCGCTGTCGGGGTCGCTCGCGTCGACGGCGTCGGGCACGGCCTGCAGCACCGCCATTTGTTGCAGCAGCGCGGCGACCTCCTCCAGCGCGCCGCTGGCCGACAGGCCGAGGCCGCGCAGGGCGTCGACGGCTCCGATCAGCGCCGCACCGTCGCGCGCCGCCGTCGCTTCGACGATGCGCACCGCGTGGCTGCGGTCGACCGCGCCGAGCATCTCGCGCACCGCGTCGCCCTCGATGCGGCCGTTGCCGTAGGCGATCGCCTGATCGGCGAGCGATTCGGCGTCGCGCATGGAGCCGCGGGCCGCGCGGGCGATGAGCTTGAGCGCCGCCGGCTCGGCGGCGACGCTTTCCATCGCCAGCACGGCGCCGAGGTGCTCGACGATCGTCTCCGGCGCCATCGGCCGCAGGTTGAACTGCAGGCAGCGCGAGAGCACGGTCGCCGGCACCTTCTGCGGGTCGGTCGTGGCGAGCACGAACTTGAGGTAGTCGGGCGGCTCCTCGAGCGTCTTCAACATGGCGTTGAAGGCGTGGCCGGAGAGCATGTGCACTTCGTCGATGAGGTAGACCTTGAAGCGGCCGAGCACCGGCTTGTAGACCGCCTGCTCGAGCAGGCGCGTGATCTCGTCGACACCGCGGTTGGAGGCCGCGTCGAGCTCGACGTAATCGATGAAGTTGCCGCCGTCGATCTGCCGGCACGCCGGGCAAGAGCCGCACGGCGTGGCGGTGATGCCGCCGCTGCCGTCGGGCCCGGTGCAATTGAGCGCCTTGGCCAGGATGCGCGAGATCGTGGTCTTGCCGACGCCGCGCGTGCCGGTGAACAGGTAGGCGTGGTGCAGGCGCTGCTGCGTGAGCGCGTTCGAGAGGGCCTGGACCACGTGAGTCTGGCCGACCAGCGTCTCGAAATTCTTCGGTCTGTACTTGCGCGCCAGCACGTTGCTCGACATGGCTCGATTCTACCGGCGGCCCCTCGGCGCACCGGGCACGCTGCCCGATAATCCCGCCACCTTGGACGACTCCGCAACGACCGAACCGGCCCGCCTCGAGCAGCTCAGCTACCGCACGGCCGGCGTCGACTACGGCGTCATCGATCCGGTCAAGATCCAGGCGCAGCGGGCAGCGGCCGCGACCGCGGCCCACCTCGACGCGCACGGCTTCAGCGAGGTCGCCTCGTCGCGCGGCGAATCGGCCTACGTGGTCGACGTCGGGCCGTTCTATCTGGCCAGCATCGTCGAGTGCCTCGGCTCGAAGGTGCTGGTCGCCGACGCCATGGCCGAGCTCACCGGGCGCAGCTTTTACGCCGGCATCGCCCAGGACACGATCGCCATGGCGGTCAACGACCTCATCACCGTCGGCGCCACGCCGCTGGTCGTGCAGGCCTACTGGGCCGCCGGCGGCTCCGAGTGGTTCGCCGACGTCGAGCGCTCGCGCGCCCTGACCGAAGGCTGGAAGCGCGCCTGCGACCTGTGCGGCATCGCCTGGGGCGGTGGCGAGACGCCGGCGCTGGCCGGCATCGTCGCCGACGGCCGCATCGACCTGGCCGCGGCCTGCACCGGCATCGTCAGCCCCAAGGAACGCCTCTCGCTGGGCGACCGGCTCGGGCCGGGAGACGCGATCGTGCTGCTGGCCTCGACCGGCATCCATGCCAACGGGCTGAGCCTCGCCCGCCAGCTCGCGAGCCGGTTGCCGGGTGGCTACCTGACGCCGCTTCCGGGCAGTGCCGTGCCGGTGTCGTTCGGCGAAGCGCTGCTCGCACCGACGGCCCTCTACTCCCCCATCACCGAAGCGCTGCACAGGGCCGGCATCCGGCCGCACTACTGCGCCAACATCACCGGCCATGGCTGGCGCAAGCTGCTGCGTCATCGCCGCGAGCTCACCTACCGCATCCACACGCTGCCCGACGTGCCGCCGGTGCTGCGCTTCATCCAGACGCAAGCCGGCATGGACGACCACGCGGCCTACGGAACCTTCAACATGGGCGCCGGCTTCGCCGTCTTCGTGAGTGCCGAAGACGCTGAACGGACGCTGGCCGTGGCCCGCAAGGGCGGGGTCGACGCCTGGCTGGCCGGCGGCGTCGAGGCGGGTGCGAAGCAACTCGTCGTCGAGCCGCTCGGGCTCGCCTACGAAGGTCACGAACTCGGCCTGCGCGCCTGAACGGGCCACCACCTAGAATCATCCGCGACGGGCCTCCCCGCATGGAAGCGCGGCCAAACGGGTCAGGTCGGGAACGAAGCAGCCCCAACCGTTGCGACCAGTGCCGGGGTCAGGCTCGTCACCTTGCCGATTCCTGGCGCGGCCAATTCTCCACACGTTCATAGGGAATCCGGCCGGCCTCGATCCGTCTCCGCCACTGCTGCACAATTCCGCCCGCCGGCGCCGTGGCGGCACAATAAAAAGCGGAGTTTCCATGCCGAACTGGCAACGCATCGAAGACGCCTACGCGCGTCTGCTCAAGGTCCGCACGGCGTTCGATCACGCCCTCGCGTCGTTGATCGAGAGCCGCAATCTGGGCGCCCTGCCGGTGCTCGACATCCTGACCCGGGAAGTGGAGCAGCTGACGAACGAGGTCGTCGCTGCCCTGGCTGGAGGATCGAGCGTCA
>CAXSEJ010000227.1:0-4073 GCA_964236395.1 uncultured Rhizobacter sp. | reverse complement strand
AGCGCCAGGGCTACCAGGAGAACTACGTCAACGGCAACTTCGACGACTACGTGGCGATCGGCATCGGCAAGACGCCGATGGCCTTCATCTACGAGTACCAGCTCGTCGCCTACGCGCTCGCCAGGAAAGGCGTCGCCGCCGACATGGTGCTGATGTACCCGACGCCGACGATCGTCAACAAGTTCGTCTTCATCGCCACGAACGAGCGCTCGCGCGCCTTGGCCGACCTGCTCGCCAACGACGCCGAGCTGCAGAGGATCGGCGTCGAGTATGGATTTCGCGTCGCCGATTCGGCGGCCTTCATGCAGGCCCTGAAGCCGACCGGCCTGGCCGTCGAGGAGCGCATCTCGCAGGTGATCGACCCACCGGCGTTCGAGCTCATGGCCGAGATGATCGACATCGTGACCCAGGAGATGGCGAAATGAACGGACACCGCCTGCTTCGCCTTGGCGTCGGCGCGCTCCTCGCCGCGGCCTTGGTCGGCTGCGGCAAGAGCCAGCCCGAGCCCGCCTTGCAACGCGCCGCGCCCACGCCGGCGCCGGCGCCCGCCGCCGAGGCGGCGGTGTTCTCGGTGCTTGCCACCACCGACCTGCGCGACGCCCAGGCGCTCGAGGGCATGGTCGAGAAGGCGACCGGCGTGAAGCTGCGCTTCACCTGGGGCGGCACGATGGAAAGCACCGAGGCCGTGCTGTCGGGCGCGACCCGGGCCGACGCCGCCTGGTTCGCCAACGCCAAGTACCTGCTCTCCGACCCGCAGGGCCAGGCGCGGGTGAAGCTGCAGGAAAAGATCATGTTCTCGCCGATCACCGTCGGCGTCAGCGAGTCGGCCGCCAGGCGCCTCGGCTGGGACGACCCGGCGCTGGCCGACAAGGTCACCTGGAAGACGATCACCAAGGCGGCGAGCGAGGGCAAGCTGACCTACGCGCTCTCCAACCCGGCGACTTCGAACCAGGGCTTCATGGCGCTGATGGGCGTGGTCGCCGCCGCCGCCGACAAGGCCGACGCCTTGACCGCCGCCGACGTCGACCGCGGCGCCATCGCCGGCTTCCTCAAGGGCTACAGACTGGCCGGCGACAACTCGACCTACCTGGCCGAGAAATTCATCGAGCAGCAGGGCACCAAGGTCAACACCTTCATCAACTACGAGAGCTGGCTGCTCAGCCTCAACAACGGCGGCAAGCTGCGCGAAAAGCTCGTGCTGGTCTATCCGAAGGAAGGCGTCTCGACGGCCGATTACCCGTTCATGCTGCTCGCCGAGCCGCGCCGTGCCGACTACCAGAAGGTGGTCGCCTACCTGAAGGGCGACGAAGCGCAGACCTGGCTGGCGCGGCAGACGCTGCGCCGCCCGATCGTCGCCGAGGTCGCGGCGCAGGTGGCCGACCTGTTCCCGAAGGAAGGCGCGGTGCGCGTCGAGCTCGCGTTCTCGCCCGACCGGGCCCTGTCCGACGGCCTCATCGACGCCTACCTCAACGAGTTCCGCCGGCCGATCGCCTCGACCTTCGTGCTCGACACGAGCGGCAGCATGGAAAAGGACCAGCGCCGCCAGCAACTCGTGCAGGCGATCCACTACATCGCCGGCGGCGACGCCTCGCTCACCGGCCGGCTGGCCAAGCTCACCGACCGCGAGAAGGTCTGGATGCTGCCCTTCTCCGACGGCCCGCGCGCGACCACCTTCTTCGAGCTGCCGGCCGCCCGGGTGAAGTCGCGCGGCGTGCAGCTGCAGGAGGAGTCGCAGGCCAAGCAGGACATGCTGGCCCAGGTGCGCGACTACGCCGAGCAGCTGCGCATGACCGGCGGCACGGCGCTCTACGACAGCGTGCTGGTGGCCATCACGAACATGCTGGAGGAGAAGAAGAAGAACCCGAACTACCAGTACTCGGTCGTCGCCTTCACCGACGGCGAGAACAACCAGGGCCGCAACCTGAAGGCGTTCCAGGAGGCCTATGCGCTGCTGCCCGAAGACGCGCGCGGCATCCCGGTCTTCATGGTCCTGTTCGGCGAGGCCAAGGAGGCCGACCTCAAGGCGCTCGTGCAGACGACCGGCGGGCGCGTTTTCGATGCGCGCAAGACGCCGCTGTACGCGGTGTTCAAGGACATCCGGGCCTATCAGTAGACCGATGTTCGCCAAGCTCTCCCGGGTCCTCGTCAGCCCTGCCAACTGGTTCGGCCTGGCGCTCGCCATCGCCGTGCTCGTGCTCAAGGCGCTCGGCCTCGTCGGTATCGCCGGCCTGCCGCTGGCGCTGCTCGGCTACATCGCGGGCTTCGTCGCCGGCGGTCTGTGGCTCGGCTTTCCCGAGCTCGCCGGGCCGGCCTGGGACGCCGACGCGCTCGAGTTCAACGACGACGGCGACGCCCGCGAGGCCATGGGCCGCGCCCTGCGCGCGGTGCGCGGCCTGGTCGAGTTCAATCCCGACAACCGCCTGCCGGCCGGCCTGCAGGCCAAGGTGCTGGGGCTCTGCGCGTCGCTCGAGTCGTTGCTCTCGCAGTGGGAGCGCAGCAAGGGCGCGCTCTCGCTGCAGGAGGGGTTTCACGCCCGCCACATCGCCATCTCCTACCTGCCCGACGCGCTGAAGACCTACCTCTCCATCCCGGCCCAGTACGCGAACACGCGCGCCATCAAGGACGGCAAGACGGCGGTCGACATCTTTCGCGCCACGCTCGTCGATCTCGAAGGCAAGGTGGCGCAGCTCGCCGACGACCTGGCGAGCCAGGACGCGCACGCCTTCCTCGCCCACTCGCAGTTCCTGCACGACAAATTCGGCGTGACCGACGTGCTGGCCGCGCCTTCCACCGCGACACCCCGACCTCCGGAGAGCACCGCCCATGGCCACGACTGACAGAACCTCCAACACAGCGACCGAAGTCGCGCCCGGCTTCCAGCTCACGCCGCCCGAGGTCATCGTCCCGGTGCCCATGGCGTCGGTGCCGGCGGCCGTGCCGCTCGCCCGCGAGACGGCGGGCGCGGTCGACGCCCAGGTCGCGAAGTTCATCGACGCACTGATGACCGAGAACGTGCACTCGACCGAGTTCAAGAACAAGCTCGACAGCGCGTTCGCCCTCGGCCGGGCCGAGATCTCGAGCGCCGCCGGCCTGATGCAGGGGCGCTTCCTGCAGCGCAACTTCATCGGCGCGGAAGACACGCCGGCCTACCAGGCCATCGGCGAGATCCGCGGCCTGCTCGACAACCTCAACCCGGGCAAGGAAGGCGACCTGCTGGCGCCGAACAAGATCCTCGGCATCATTCCCTACGGCAACAAGCTGAAGGCGTATTTCCGCAAGTTCGAGAGCGCGGGCAGTCAGCTCACCAAGGCGATCGAGCAGCTCTACGCCGCCCGCGACGACGTGCAGCTCGACATCGCCGACATCGAGGCCACGCGGGGCAGGCTCTGGGACTCGATGCAAAAGCTCGCCGCCGCGGCGCAGTTCGCCAGCACGCTCGACAAGCGGCTGGCCGAGCGCGTCGCGCAGCTGCAGGCGAGCGACCCGGAACGCGCCAAGGCGCTGGAGCAGGAGGTGCTCTTCTACGCGCGCCAGAACCTGCAGGACATCCTCACCCAGCAGGCCGTGTCCGTGAACGGCTACCTCGCGCTCGACGTGCTGAAGAAGACCGGCCGCGAGATGATGAACGGCTGCAACCGCGTCGCCACCACCGGCATGAGCGCGCTCGCCGTGGCCCAGACGGTGGCCCGTGCCACCGGCAACCAGGTGGCGACGATGGACATGCTCAAGGGCGTGAACGCGACCATCGGCACCCTCATCGAGCAGACCGGCAAGCAGCTCAACACCCACGTCGAGCGCACGGCCGAGTTCGCCACCAACCCGATGATCGGCATCGAGACCATGCAGTCGATGTTCGACCAGACCTTCAAGGCGATGGACGCGATGGACAGCTTCCGCTCGAAGGCGATCGAGGTCATGGGCAAGAACAACGAGATCATCCGGCAGCAGGTCGACAAGAGCGAGAGCTACGTCGATCGTGTGCGCCAGCAGCGTGCCCGCGAGGCGAGCGGCGCGACCGCCATCGACGGGCCGGTGGCCTTGTAGCGAAGACGAACCGCCGACATTGCCGGCCC
>CAXSEJ010000226.1:0-4132 GCA_964236395.1 uncultured Rhizobacter sp. | reverse complement strand
GCCTGCCCGCCGTGCTTGACGAGGCGGATGTCCTGCAGGTAGCTGGTCTTGAAGATGAATCGCATCAGACCTTCTTGCTGAGCTTCTCGCCGAACAGGCCGTTCGGCTTGACGACCAGCATGACGAGCACGACCACGTACGGCGCGATGTCCTTGAAGCCCTCGGGCAGGTAGAAGCCCGACAACGCCTCGACGAGGCCGATCACCAGGCCGCCGACGATCGCGCCCGGCAGGCTGCCGAAGCCGCCGACGACGGCGGCCGGCATCGCCTTCAGGCCGATGAAGCCCATGTTCGCGTAGACGAAGGTGATCGGCGCCAGCAGCACGCCGGCGACCGCCGCGACCGCCGCCGCCAGGCCCCAGACCAGGCCGTTGAGCCGCTTCACCGGAATGCCCATGTAGTAGGCCGCGAGCTGGTTCTGCGACGAGGCCTGCATCGCGATGCCGATCTTGGTGTAGCGAAACAGCGCGTAAAGCGCGGCGCTCAGGAGCGCCGTCGCGGCGATCACCACCATCTGCTCGACGTTGAGGACCAGCCCGCCGACGTTCCAGGTCTGGTCCTTGTAGGGCACCGGCAGCACGTGCGTCTCGGTGCCGATGCCGGGGATCATCGTCACCAGGCCGCGGGCCACGTAGCCGATGCCGATCGTCAGCATGACGAGGGTGAAGGCCGGCTGGCCGAGGATGGGCCGGATGACCAGGCGCTCGAGGCCGGCGCCGAACAGGCCCATCGCCACCACCGTGGCGAGGATGGCGAGCCAGAACGGCCAGCCGAGGAGCGTCATGCAGGCGAAGCCGGCGAAGGCGCCGAGCATCATCAGCTCGCCCTGCGCGAAGCTCACCGTCTCGGTCGTCTTGTAGATGAGCACCAGGCCGAGCGCGATGAGGCCATAGATGCAGCCCTGCGCGATACCGCTGATGACGATCTGCAAGGCCTGCACGAGACTCCCGGGTTGCCTCGCCGAGCGGGCAGTCGGTTTGTAGCGAAGAACCCGGCTTTCGGCGAGCGTGTTAACCCGGTTTCGAAACGAGGGCCCGACGTGTCCGGAAACGGCGAGTCGGCGCCGAAGCGCTGCCCATAATCGAGGCATGACGATCGATGGCGACGCTGCCTACCAGGTGCTCCTCGCGCACGACGCCCGCTTCGACGGGCGCCTCTTCGTCGGCGTGACCTCGACCGGCGTCTACTGCCGGCCGATCTGCCGGGTGCGCATGCCGGCGCGGCGCAACTGCCGTTTCTTCGCCACCCCGGCGCAGGCCGAAGCGGCGGCGTTCCGGCCGTGCATGAAGTGCCGCCCGGAGATCGCACCGGGCCCCGGCCTGCCGTGGACGGTGATGGACGCGAGCCGCACGCTGGCGCGCCAGGCGCAGCAGGCGCTCGACGAGATCGCGGCCAGCGGCGAGGCGCCGGGCATCGCCGCCATCGCGGCCCGGCTCGGCGTGAGCGACCGGCACCTGCGCCGCATCTTCTTCACCGAGCACGGCGTCACGCCGCTGCAGTACCTGCAGACACGCCGCCTGCTCCTGGCCAAGCAGCTCCTCACCGACACGCAGATGGCGGTCGCCGACGTCGCCCTCTCGAGCGGCTTTCGCAGCCTGCGCCGCTTCAACGCCGCCTTCGCCGATGGCTACCGCATGGCGCCGAGCCGCTTGCGGCGCACGGCCGGCACCGCCGGTAGCGGCGCCTTCAGCGCTGGCGACGCTGCCGCGGCGCCTGTGACCGTGACCCTCGCGTACCGCGCCCCCTACGACACCGCGACGCTGCTCGCCTTCGTCGCCCAGCGCGCGATTCCCGGCATCGAGAGCGTCGCCGGGCTGTCCATCCGGCGCAGCGTGCGGGCCGGCGTGGCGGGCTCGCCCGCGGGCTGGCTGGAGGCGCGGTTCGAGCCGTCGGTTTCGCGTCTGCGCCTCTCCTTCGCACCCTCGCTCGGTCCGGCGAGCGGCATGCTGATCGCGCAGGTCCGGCGCTGGCTCGACCTCGACGCCTCGCCGTCGACGATCGACGAGGCGCTCGTCGGCCTGCCCGGCGCGCCCGGGCTGCGCCTGCCGGGCAGTGTCGACGCCTTCGAGCTCGCCGTGCGCGCCGTCCTCGGCCAGCAGGTCACGGTGGCCGGTGCGCGCACGCTGGCGCGCCGCCTGGTCGAGCGCTTCGGCGCGCCGGTGACGACGCCCTGGCCCGACATCCATCGCGCCTTCCCGGCGCCGGGCGTCCTGGCTTTCGAAAAGATCGAGCGCATCGCCGAGCTGGGCATCATCAGGAGCCGCGCCGGCGCCATCCAGGCGCTCGCGGCGCAGTGGCACGAGATCGCGCCGCTTCTCCTTGCCGGATCTTCGCCCGACGCGCTGGTCGAGCGCCTGTGCGCCCTGCCCGGCATCGGCCCGTGGACGGCGAACTACGTCGCCATGCGCGCGCTCGGCTGGCCCGACGCCTTCCCGCCCCACGACGTCGCCGCGCTGAAGGCGATGAAGCAGCTCGTCGGCACCGGCTCGCAGCGCGAGGCCGACGTCCATGCCGAAGCCTGGCGGCCCTGGCGCGCCTACGCCCTGCTTCGCCTCTGGAACTCGCTCGCCCCCGCTTCACCCTCGATCGCCACGCCATGACCTACGCCACCGACTCCATCCTGCGCCAGTGCACGGCGCAGATGCGCATCGACTCGCCGCTCGGCCCCCTCCTCCTCGCCCGAACGAAGCTCGGCCTGGCCGGTGCCTGGTTCGAGCTGCAGAAGCACCACCCCGCGCCGATCGAGGCACCGCAGCGGAACGACGACGCCTTGCTCCGCCACACCGCGGCGTGGTTCGACGCGTACTTCCGCGGGGCCGACCCTGTCTTCGACCTGCAGCTCGACCTGCAGGGCAGCGTCTTCCAGCAGGCGGTCTGGACGGAGCTGCTGCGCATCGCTCCGGGCGCCACATGCAGCTACGGCGACATTGCGCGCCGGCTCGGCACGCCGGCCGCGAGCCGCGCCGTCGGCACCGCTGTCGGCCGCAATCCGGTCTCGGTCATCGTGCCCTGCCACCGCGTCGTCGGCAGTACCGGCGCCCTCACCGGCTACGCCGCCGGCATCGACCGCAAGATCGCGCTCCTCCGCCTCGAAGCCGAGACCGCGGGCCGGCAGGGCGCGAAGGCCGGCAGCACACAGCTCGAGATGCATTGAAGGCACGGCAGTGAGACGGCTGTGAGACGGCTGTGGGACGGCAGTGAGACGGCACGACCTTCTCGAGCTCTTCGCGCTCACCGCGCTCAAGGGCGGCTCGTTCCTCGCCCCGCCGGCTGGCGTCAACGAGAGGCCTTGAGTCGACGGTTCTAGATCGCGGCGACGGGAATCGTGGCGGTCGGCACGTCGGCATGCATCGTCAGGCCGTGCTGGAGCAGCATCCACCGCCACTTCGACACCGCGCGGAACGGCCTGGTCACCGACTGCGGCCCCGGCACCGGCAGCCCCTCGGCCATCTGCAGGGTGATCGAGCGCGCCGCGTCCGGGCAGATCTGGCACAGCCAGTTGCGCCCGTCCTGGATGGCGCACTTATCGAACTTGCCGGAAGGTTCCTGCGTGCCCAGCGTCCAGAACACCACCTCGCCATGCGGCTTGAGCGCTCGGTAGCGGTAGCGTGGCCCGGTCTCGACCTTGCCGGCGCAACGGTCGCCCTGCCAGGCGCCGCCAACGCAGTCGACGGTATAGATGGTGCGCTCGCCCTGCATCGTGATGAAGTCGGAAGCCCAGCCGGCAAAGAGCAGCGAGGCCGCGAGAGTGATCACGGCGAACCAGACACGCACCATCGGTAGACGACTCCTGCCACGAAGGGCGCCGCGATTGTGCACTCTCGAACGCGGCCGATGCCGGCGCGCCCTTCAGGCTCTGGGGACTTCTACCGGCTCGTGACCCGGCGCACCCGGAATCACCGGCTCGCGCATGCCGTCGTCCGGTTCGACCGGCAACGCATCGGGCTCCGGCTCGTCGTTCTGGGGCAGTCCAGGGAGGGTGGCCATGGCGAGAGCTTATCAGTCGTCGGCCACGCTCTTCGGCGGATGTGCGGCCAAGAAAAAAGGCTGCAACGAAGACGATGCAGCCTTGAATCTTTTGGCGGAGTGGACGGGACTCGAACCCGCGACCCCCGGCGTGACAGGCCGGTAT
>CAXSEJ010000225.1:423-4157 GCA_964236395.1 uncultured Rhizobacter sp. | reverse complement strand
TCGAGGTGGCTCTCGAGCTTGGGCAGGTAGAAGTACGGGCCGGCGCCGCGCGCCAGCAGCTCCTTGGCGTTGTGGAACGTGAAGAGCGCGAAGTCGAACAGGCCGCCGTGCACCCGCTGTCCGTCGACGCTCACGTGCTTCTCGTCGAGGTGCCAGCCCCGCGGCCGGACCTGCAAGGTGGCGATGGTGTCGTTGAGCTTGTAGCTCTTGGTCCCCGCCGCCGTGGGCTGGGTGAAGGTCAGCGTGCGGCGGATGGCCTGGCCGATGTTGATCTGGCCCTGGATCTGGTTCGTCCACAGCGGCGAGTTCGAGTCCTCGAAGTCGGTCATGTACGAATCGGCGCCCGAATTGAAGGCGTTGATGACCATCTTGGCGTCGACCGGGCCCGTGATCTCGACGCGGCGGCGCTGCAGCGCCGCAGGCACAGGCGCCACCTTCCAGTCGCCGGCGCGAACGTGCGCCGTCTCGGCGAGGAAATCGGGGCGCTCGCCGGCGTCGAGGCGCCTGGCCCGCGCCACACGCGCCGCGAGCAACTCCTGGCGGCGCGGCTCGAAGGCACGGTGCAGCTTGGCCACGAGCTCGAGCGCCGGCAAGGTGAGCACGGTCTCGAAGCCGGGAAGGATCGGCGCGTTGATCTGCATGCCGGAAGGAAGCGCAAGGGACATGGCGGTGGCTTTCAGGGAGCGAACGAGTCGAGGAACCAGAGCACGTCGGCGAGCGTCGTGCCGATGCGATCCGGCGCGGCCCGAGCGGGCAGGCCGTGGACCTCGGTGCCGAGCGCGTAGGTCGCCGGGTCGGTCTTGAAGCGGCCCGGGCGCACCGTGCGCCGCCCGCGAAATCGTCGAGCGAGCGTGCGGCCGAAGGCGCCGCACCTGCGTTCAGGCCGAGAGGCATTCCTTCATGAAGCTCTTGCGCTCGTCGCCCTTCTTGGCGGTGGCGCCGGCGTCGGCGTTGCACTTTTTCATCTTGTCCTGCTGCGACATCTTGCCCGCCGACAGGCAGGTCTTCATGAAGCTCTTGCGCTCGTCGCCCTTCTTGTCGCCGGCTTCCTTGTTGCAGGTGCCCATCTTCGACTGCTGCCTCGTCATGGCGCCGCTGGCGCCCATGGCGGGCGCTTCCTTGTGGGCGTTGGCGAAGGCCGAGCTCGATGCGGCCAGCGCGACAGCGGCGGCCAGGGTCAGGATGTGCTTGTTCATGGGGTCTCTCCGGAGTTGGGTGCCAGCCACGATTGGATCACGCCGCCCTCGCCACCGGCAAGACGCCGACGCTGCCGACCTCAGAAGATGCGGCGCGGATGGGCCAGCGATTCGTGCGCGGCGTGAAGGCGGCGCACCAGGACCTTGATGAACGAGTCGTGGAACAGGTGACGCGTGTTCGGGCTCAGCTGCATCAGCGTCTCGGGCTGGAACGAGATGGTCGTCGCCGGCTCGGTGATGATCACGTCGGTGCTGTGCTTCTTCAGCTCCGCACTCGGCGCAAGGTAGGCCATCTCGCCGACCGAGGTGCCGGCGCCGAGCGATGCCACCTTCTTGCCGTCGCGAAAGACCTCGACCTCGCCCTGGGCAATGATGTGAAAGCTGTTGCCTTCCTCGCCCTTGCGATAAAGCGCATGGCCGAAGTTGAAGCGCTGCCACTTGGCGCGGTGCACCACTTCCCACAGTTCCACGTCGCCGAAGTTCTGGAAGAACTCGAGCGTGCGCAGCAGCGTGAAACGCTCGGAGTCGAGCACGCCCTGGAACTGGCCGCGCGGCACCTGCTGCTGCGTGACCAGCGCCGAGATGGCGTTGGCGAACGCCTCCCAATCGGCGTAGCGGCTGCCCGGCTGCTTGGCGAGCGCCTTCTGGATCACGGCGTCGAGGCCGGTCGTGACACCGGCGCGAATGCCGATGAGCGAGGCCGGCTTGACGTTGTATATCTGGTGCATCATGGCCGACTGCACCTGGGCATCGAAGAGCGGCCGGCCGGCGATGAGGTGGTAGAGCACCGCGCCGAGCGAGTAGATGTCGGCCCGGCAGTCGAGCGTGCCGCCGTCGAGCTGCTCCGGCGACATGTAGGCGAGCGAGCCGACGCGGTGGATCTGGGTCACGTCGGAGCCGAGGTTGAGCACGCTGCCGAAGTCGGTGATCTTCACGTCGGTGATGGTGCCGTTGCTCAGCACTGCGAGCAGGTTCGCCGGCTTCACGTCGCGGTGGATCAGGCCCTGGCGGTACACGTAGCCGAGCGCCATCGCGCACTTGAAGCCGATCTCGACGATGAGCTCGAGCGAGAGCAACTGGTCGGCGCGGCAGTAGGGCCGAAGCGTGCTGCCGGCCACGTACTCCATCACCAGATAGGGCGCCACCGGGTCGGGCACGGCGTCGAATATCTGCACGACGTTCGGGTGCTGGAGCTTGCCGACCAGCGCCGCTTCGGCGGCGAAGAAGCGCTCGGAATAGTGGCCGTCCATCGGGTCGGCGCCCATCGGGCGCACGCGCTTGATGGCGACGTTGCGGCCCTGAAAATCGTCGAAGCCGAGGAAGACCTCGCTGGTCGCGCCATCACCGAGGCGACCGAGGATGCGGTACTTGCCGATCTGCGTCGGCAGGCTCGGCGCGCCGACCGACAAGGGCCCGGTGGTGCTGGCCGAGGCAGCGGTGGGCAGGGAGGCGGTGAGCGCGGCAGACATATGTGAGCAACTGTGCGTGACGATTCTTGCATCGGGCCCGAGTCCACGGCGTGACAAATGAGGCGGCCGACTGCAACTGGGTCACGCTCGGCGCCGACTTCTCCAAGCTCACTCCGCCGCACGCCGGCTGGCCGCACGCCCTGGCCGCATGCGCACTCGTAGAATTCATCGATGACCCTGGCCCGTGAGGAATTGCTCGATGCGCTGCGTGCCGCGATGGCCGAAGTGAGCCCCGGCAACACCCTGGCCGCGGTCTTCGAGACACCGCGACAGGCCGAGCACGGCGACCTCGCCGTCACGGCGGCGATGCCCTTGGCCAAGGTGCAAAGGCGCAATCCGCGCGAGGTCGCGGCCGAGCTCATCGCGGCGCTGAAGGCGAAGGCGGCGGTCGCGGCGCTGGTCGAATCGATCGACGTGGCCGGCCCCGGCTTCATCAACCTGCGCCTGCGTGCCGCGGCGCGCCAGCGCATCGTCGCCGACGTTCTGTCGGCCGGCGCCGGCTTCGGTCGCCGGCCGATCCGCGACGGCGCGCCGGTGCTGGTCGAGTTCGTGTCGGCGAATCCGACCGGCCCGCTGCACGTCGGCCACGCGCGTCAGGCCGCGCTCGGCGACGCCATCTGCAACCTGCTCGAAACGCAGGGCCGGCGCGTCACGCGCGAGTTCTATTACAACGACGCCGGCGTGCAGATCGCCACCCTCGCCGCGTCGGTGAAGGCACGCCTCGATGGCCTCAGCCCGGGCGACGCCGGCTGGCCCGAGCCGGCCTACAACGGCGACTACATCGCCGACATCGCCGCCGACTTCGTCGCGCGGACCACCGTGGCCGACATCGCCGCGTCCGGCGACATCGACGATCTCGACGCCGTCCGGCGCTTCGCGGTGACCGACCCGGAGGGCGTGGCCGGCGAGCGGCGCCCTGCGCTGCTGACCTTCCTGGCCCAGCTCGCGCGCGACCCCTTCGCCTTCCTCGCGGCAGAATTCGCCGCGCTCGCTCTACCACCACTTCCTCAGGTCGTTTTCGTCGTCGGTGGTCCGTGCGCCGGTGCGACGCTGCACTGCACCACCCTCG
>CAXSEJ010000225.1:0-413 GCA_964236395.1 uncultured Rhizobacter sp. | reverse complement strand
CGACTTCAGCGCCGGCGCGACGGTGAAAGCGGACGACCGCGAGTTCACCGCCTCGGCCGACGCGAGCGACCTCGACGCCATATGCCAGTTCGCCGTCGCCTACCTGCGCCACGAGCAGGACCTCGACCTGGCCGCGTTCGGCGTTCGCTTCGACGGCTACTTCCTCGAGTCGAGCCTGTACTCGAGCGGCCGGGTCGAGTCGACCGTCGCCCGGCTGATCGGCGCCGGCAAGACCTACGAAGACGGCGGTGCGCTGTGGCTGCGCAGCACCGAGTACGGCGACGACAAGGACCGCGTGATGCGCAAGTCCGACGGCACGTACACGTACTTCGTGCCCGATGTCGCCTACCACCTCGCCAAGTTCGAACGCGGCTTCGCCAAGGCGATCAACATCCAGGGCACCGACCACCACG
>CAXSEJ010000224.1:0-4199 GCA_964236395.1 uncultured Rhizobacter sp. | reverse complement strand
CACGTTGCCGGTATTGGGCGGGATCTCGGGGGCGACCAGGACGATGTTGAACATGCCGCCTGCTAGGCCTCGCCGGGTCGGGGCGTACGCGCGAATACCCAGATGCCGACGCTCGCCGCGCCGGCCTGTTTCAGCACCCTGGCGATCTCCTCGGCGGTGCTGCCGGTCGTCATGACGTCGTCGACGACGGCGATGCGGCGGCCGGCGATCTCGCCACGACGGCGCGGCTCGACGGCGAACGCGCCGCGCACGTTGCCGGCCCGCGCTGCCGGTGGCAGGGCAAGCTGGTGCGTCGTCTCGCGCAGGCGCATGAGCAGGCTCGGGTCGGCACGCAGCTCGAGCCGGGCGGCGATGCGCCGGGTCAGCTGCCAGGCCTGGTTGTAGCCACGCTCGCGCAGACGCCGATCGGCGAGCGGCACCGGCAGCAGCAACTCGGGCAGTGCCGCGTCGCGCGCCAGCGTGGTCGTCGTGATGGCATCGGCGAACACCGGGCCCAGGTCCAGGCCCTCATGGAACTTGAAGCGCGTGATGAGCCGGCTCCAGGGCGCACCGTAGTCGACGCAGGCGAGCGCCTCGTCGAATGCCGGCGGCGTGCCGAGGCAGGTGCCGCACACCGCCACGGCGGCGGGTACCGGCAGGGCGCATCGACTGCAGCGCGGTACCGGCCGCGCGAAGCGGTCAAGGCAAGCGGCGCAGACCCGGCCGACGCCCCAGCCGTGGCAGATGGCGCACAGCCCCGGCCAGCGGCCGCTGGCGACACCTCGCTTGCGCGGGGCCGGCGTCGCAGGCGCGGTCGGCTCCAGCGTCGCGGGCATCGCTCAATATACTGCCCGCATGGTCGAGGAGGATCGGAGCGGCAGCGATCCTGCCGACGCACGTCGCCTCGATGCGGTGGCGGCCGCTCGCGCGCTGCGGCGCATCGCCGCAGCGCGCGAGCCGCCCTGGCTGCACTGCGAAGTCGCCCGGAGGCTGAACGAGCGACTGGTGCCGATCCGGGCCGAGCCGCGCCGCATCATCGACTGGTGGGCGGCCACGGGAGCGGGAGAGGCCGTGCTGCGGGCCACCTATCCTCGGGCAGAGATCGTCCCGATCGAGGCCGCGCCCACGCTGGCCATCGTCGCGGCCCGCTCGAAGCCACGGCCCTGGTGGTCGCTCGGCCGGGCGCCGGTTGCGCCGATGGGTGACGGCGCCGACGACACCGACATCGGCACCGCCCAGCTGGTCTGGGCCAACATGGCACTGCACCTCGTGCGCGACCCGCCGACGCTGTTCGCGCGCTGGCACGGCCTGCTCGACGTCGACGGCGTCGCCGCCTTTTCGTGCCCGGGGCCGGGCACGCTGCGCGAACTGCGCTCGCTGTACGACGAGTGCGGCTGGCCCGCGCCGACGGCCGCGTTCATCGACATGCACGACCTCGGCGACATGATGGTCCACGCCGGTTTCGCCGAGCCGGTGCTCGACCAGGAGACGCTCACGCTGCGCTGGCGCAATGCCGAGGCGCTGCTCGTCGAGCTGGCGCAACTCGGCGGCAATACCGCTCCCGATCGTTTTCGGGCGCTGCGCACGCCTGCCTGGCGGCGTCGGCTGCTCGCCGCCCTGGCCCGGCGCGCCGAGGCCGACGGCCGCATCTCGCTGAGCGTCGAGGTCGCCTTCGGTCATGGCTTCAAGGCCGCGCCGCGACGGCGCGCAAGCGAGCCGACGGCCGTGCCGCTGGCGACGATGCGGGAGATGATGCGGCGGCCGCGACGCTGAGGCGGCGCGCGGCGCATGGCATCGCCCGGAGCCATCGCTTCGCCCGAGCGTGCGCTAAAATGGCTGGCTTTGTCGAGGCCCGATGTCCGCTCTACGTGTTCACGCACCGCGCAGGTTCGCGCACTCCGCACCGGGGCTCCGTTTCGGTCGCGCGGTCGGTCCGTCGGGCGACGGATCGGTGCTGTGGCTTCTCAAGCGCAACTGCTCCATTTCGCCGAGCCAGCTGCTCGTCTTCTTCGCCACCCTGTGCACCCTCTCCCTTGCCATCGGCGCCGCATTCTGGTGGCGCGGTGCGCCGCTCGTCCTGCCCTTCGCCGGCGTCGAGCTTGCGGCAGTCGCGGTCGCCCTCTTCGTCTATGCGCGCCATGCCGCCGACCGCGAGCAGCTCGTGCTGCGCCCGGGTCTGCTGCAGGTCGAGTGCACCGTCGGCCGACGCGTCGACCGGGTGGAGTTCGCGCCCGCCTGGGTGCGCATCGAGCCGACCTCGGGCGACCGCTCGCTGATCGAGCTGTCGGGCGAAGGCAAGCGGGTCGCGGTGGGCCGCTTCGTGCGCCCCGAACTGCGCCGCGCCCTGGCCGACGAATTGCGTGCCTCGGTTCGACGAGCCGGCACGGCAGCCCTGCCTCCTGAGCCCAACGAATCCTGACATCCGACGTGACGACAACGATGACGACCCTGAACGCCTTGCGGCAGCGCGCCGGCCTCCTGGCCCTGAGCTTCGGTTCCATGCTGTCGGCACCGGTGTGGGCGCTCGGCGACCTGGCCGGCGGCCCGGCCGTGAACCAGATCGATCTGCACCCGCCGATCACGCAGATCGCGCGCGATCAGCAGTCGCTGCATAACTGGATGCTGATCGCCTGCCTTGCGATCTTCCTGGCCGTCTTCGGGGTGATGTTCTATTCGATCTTCAAGCACCGCAAGTCGAAGGGCGCACGGGCGGCCAACTTCCACGAGAGCACCACGGTCGAGATCGCCTGGACCATCGTGCCCTTCGTCATCGTCATCCTGATGGCGCTGCCGGCCACCCGCGTCATCGTTGCCATGAAGGACACGAGCGCCGCCGACCTCACGATCAAGGCGACCGGCATTCAGTGGAAGTGGGGCTACGACTACCTGAAGGGCGAGGGCGAGGGCATCGGCTTCCTGTCGACCATCGACCCGACGCAGCGTGAGATGGCCAACAGCGGCAAGCCACAGGGCGACGACTACCTGCTCCGGGTCGACAACCCGCTGGTCGTGCCGATCGACAAGAAGGTGCGCATCATCACGACCGCCAACGACGTGATCCACGCCTTCTACGTGCCCTCGCTCGGCGTGCAGGAAACGGCCTTGCCCGGCTTCGTGCGCGACACGTGGTTCCGGGCCGACAAGGTCGGCGACTTCTACGGCCAGTGCACCCAGCTCTGCGGCCGCGAGCACGCGTTCATGCCGATCCACGTCAAGGTGCTCTCGACCGCCGACTACAGCGCCTGGGTCGACGGCAAGAAGAAGGAAGCCGCGGCCAGGGCCGACGACCCGAGCCGGGTCTGGGAGCTCACGCCGCTGGCCGCGCGCGGCGAGCAGCTCTATGCCGCCAATTGCGCCGTCTGCCACATGCCGAACGGCAAGGGCGGCGGCCCCGTCAACGCCAAGGCGCTCGACGGCTCGGCGGTCGTGCTCGACACCGACAAGACCAAGCAGATCCACGTGCTCCTGAACGGGCAGGGCAACGCCATGCCGTCGTGGCGCCAGTTGAGCGACACCGACCTGGCCGCCGTCATCACCTACACCAAGAACCACTGGTCCAACACCACCGGCCAGATCGTGCAGCCCGCCGACATCACGGCGCAGCGCAAGTAAGGACAGCCATTTCATGAGCGCAGTACTTCCCCACCCGCACCACGCCGGGCACGGTCACGACCACGCCGCCGCCGACGAGCAGCACCACGGCGCCCCGCACGGCTGGCGCCGCTGGGTCTATGCGACCAACCACAAGGACATCGGAACGATGTACTTGTTGTTCTCGTTCACGATGTTCATCGTCGGCGGCGTGCTCGCCCTGGTCATCCGTGCCGAGCTGTTCCAGCCGGGGCTGCAGTTCGTGAACCCCAGCTTCTTCAACCAGCTGACCACGATGCACGGCCTGATCATGGTCTTCGGCGCGATCATGCCGGCCTTCGTCGGCTTCGCGAACTGGATGGTGCCGCTGCAGATCGGCGCGCCCGACATGGCCTTCGCGCGCATGAACAACCTGAGCTTCTGGCTGCTCATCCCGGCCGCGCTCATGATCGTCGGCTCCTTCTTCATGCCAGGTGGTGCACCGGCCGCAGGCTGGACTCTTTACGCGCCGCTGACGCTGCAGATGGGCCCGTCGATGGACGCCGGCATCTTCGCGCTGCACATCCTCGGCGCCAGCTCGATCATGGGCTCGATCAACATCATCGTCACCATCCTCAACATGCGCGCCC
>CAXSEJ010000223.1:0-4205 GCA_964236395.1 uncultured Rhizobacter sp. | reverse complement strand
ACTACCAGATCACCAAGTGCTTTCGCGACGAGGACCTGCGCGCCGACCGCCAGCCGGAGTTCACGCAGATCGACATCGAGACCTCGTTCATGAACGAGGAAGAGATCCGGACGATGTTCGAAGGGATGATCCGCAGCACCTTCGAGCACGCCATCGGCGTCGCCCTGCCGCCGTTTCCGGTCATGACCTACGACGACGCGATGCGCCTCTACGGCTCCGACAAGCCGGACCTGCGCGTCGCGCTCGAGCTCACCGAGCTCACCGACGTGATGGGCACGGTCGACTTCAAGGTGTTCTCCGCCCCGGCGACGATGCACGGCGGCCGCGTCGCGGCCCTGCGCATCCCGGGCGGCGGCGATGTCAACGGCGGTCTCAGCCGGGGCGACATCGACGGCTACACCGAGTTCGTCAAGATCTACGGCGCCAAGGGGCTGGCCTGGATCAAGGTCAACGACGCGGCCAAGGGGCGCGAAGGCCTGCAGTCGCCGGTGGTCAAGAACCTTCACGACGCGGCGCTCGCGGCGATCCTCGAGCGCACGGGTGCGCAGAGCGGCGACCTGATCTTCTTCGGCGCCGACAAGGCCAAGGTCGTCAACGACGCGCTCGGCGCGCTGCGCGCCAAGGTCGGCCTGAGCGAATTCGGACGCGCGCGCGGGCTCGTGCAGGGCGACTGGAAGCCGCTCTGGGTCGTCGACTTCCCGATGTTCGACTACTCCGAGAGCGAGCAGCGCTGGAGCGCCATGCACCACCCGTTCACGAGCCCGAAGGACGGCCACGAGGACTGGCTGGAGACGGACCCCGGGCGCTGCGTCGCCAAGGCGTACGACGTGGTGCTGAACGGCATCGAGCTCGGTGGCGGCTCGGTGCGTATCCACCGCGAGGACGTGCAGAGCAAGGTGTTCCGGGCGCTGAAGATCGGGCCTCAGGAAGCGCAGGCCAAGTTCGGCTTCCTGCTCGACGCGTTGCAGTACGGCGCCCCGCCGCACGGCGGCATCGCGATCGGGCTCGACCGCTTCGTGATGCTCATGACCGGTGCCGAGTCGCTGCGCGACGTCATCGCGTTCCCGAAGACGCAGCGCGCGCAGGACCTGCTCACCAACGCGCCGGGGCCGGTCGACGACCGGCAGCTGCGCGAGCTGCACATCCGGCTGCGCAACGTGCAGGCGAGCGCTGCTTGAAGGACGGTGAGCACCGGCCGGTCAAGATTCCGGAGTCCGTGCTGGTCGTGATCCACACCGCCGCGCTCGACGTGCTGCTGATGGAGCGGGCCGACCGCCCCGGCTTCTGGCAAAGCGTGACCGGCTCGAAAGACCGCCCGGAAGAGCCGCTCGTCGAGACCTGTGTACGCGAGGTCGGCGAGGAAACCGGCATCGCCGTCGGCTCGGCCGAGGTGCCTGGCCAGGCGCTCGTCGACTGGAAGCTCGTCAACGTCTACGAGATCTACCCCGTCTGGCGCCATCGCTACGCGCCCGGCGTGACCCACAACACCGAGCACGTGTTCGGCCTGTGCGTGCCTGCCGCGGCGCCGGTGCGCCTTGCGCGGCGCGAGCACACCGCGTTTGCATGGCTCGACTGGAAGACGGCCGCCGAGCGCTGCTTCTCTGCTTCCAACGCGGCGGCCATCCGGCAGCTTCCCCGGTTCGCCGCTTCCTTTTGACGCCTCCGATGCGCACGTTCCACACGACCCAGCACCCGAGCCATGTGCTTCGCGTGGCCACCTACAACATCCACAAGGGCGTGCGCGGCGTCGGCCCGAAGAAGCGCCTGGAGATCCACAACCTGGTGCTGGGCATCGAGGCGCTCGATGCCGACCTGGTGTTCCTCCAGGAAGTGCGGCGCATGAACCGGGCGGCGGCGCGCCACTTCCCCGACACCAAGATCGGCTGGCCGAAGCTGCCCCAGGCCGACTATCTGGCACCCGAAGGCTACGAGGTCGCCTACCGCACCAACGCCACCACGCGCGACGGCGAGCACGGCAACGCGCTGCTGTCGCGCTGGCCGATCGGCGACATCGGCCACCACGACGTCTCCGATCATCGCTTCGAGCAGCGCGGCCTGCTCCACGTGCCGGTGCACTGGAACGGCACGCTGGTCCACGCCATCGTCGCCCACTTCGGCCTCATCCATGCCAGCCGGGTCCGGCAGGTGGAGCGTCTGGCCGGGTTCATCGCCGCCGAGGTGCCGGCGGGCGAGCCGCTCATCGTCGCGGGCGACTTCAACGACTGGGGCGACCGGCTCGACGCGCTCATGACCGAGTGCGGCCTGCAGCGCGGCCTCGTCGAGGGCGACCCGCCGGCGCGTTCGAACACCTTTCCGTCGCGGATGCCGCTGTTCTCGATGGACCGCTTCTACACACGGCGTTTCCGCTGCGCCTCGACCTCGGTGCCGCGCGGCACGGCCTGGGCACGCATGTCCGACCACCTGCCGCTCGTCGCCGAGCTCGAGCTCGCGTAACGCCGCGGCCGGCCATGGCGGAGAGACAGCGCGCCTCGGCCGCCCGCGCGCTCCGGCCCGGTCACCGGCTCGAGCTGATCATGGGCGGCGAGGCGCTGTTCGCGGCGCTGGTGCAAGCGATCGACGCCGCCCGGGCCCAGGTGCTGCTCGAGACCTACATCTTCGAGTTCGCCGGCTCGGCGCTGACCGTCGCCGAGGCACTCGAGCGCGCCGCTGCCCGCGGCGTGACAGTGCGCGTGGTCGTCGACGGCATCGGCAGCGGCAATGTCCCGGCGGCCTGGCAGCGGCGCTGGGCGGCGGCCGGCGTCTCCTGGCGAATCTTCAACCCGGCGCGCGGCTGGCGCGTGCTGTTGCCGGGGCGCTGGCGCCGCCTTCACCGCAAGCTGTGCGTCGTCGACGGCCTGACGGCGTTCTGCGGCGGCATCAACCTGATCGACGACTACGTCGACCCGACGCATGGCGCCCTGGAGCAGCCGCGTTTCGACTTCGCGGTGCAGGTGCACGGCCCGCTCGTCGACGACGCGCACGAGACCATGACGCGGCTCTGGCTGCGCCTGCAGGTCGGCCGCGACATCCGCCACCACGACTTCAGCGCCGCGCTGAGAGACGTGCGCACGGCGGCACGGGCCGGCAGCGACATGGACGATTCGCAGTTCGCCGCCGCCGACCTGCGGCCGGCGCCCGGCGCGGCCGAGGCCGGCCAGCTCGCCGGTCTGGTGCTGCGCGACAACCTGCGCTTTCGCAAGCGCATCGAGCACTTCTATCGCTTCGCCATCGCCCAGGCGCAGAGCGAGATCCTCATCGCCAACGCCTACTTCGTGCCCGGCGTGGCCTTGCAGCGCGCGCTGCTGAGAGCGGCCAGGCGCGGCGTGCGCATCACGCTGCTGCTGCAGGGGCGCTACGAGTACTTCATGCAGCACCACACGAGCCGCGCCATGTATGGGGTGATGCTCGATGCCGGCATCGAGATCATCGAGTACGCGCCGAGCTTCCTGCACGCCAAGGTGGCCGTGTTCGATGGCGCGCAGGGCGGCCTGGCGACGGTGGGCTCGTCGAACCTCGACCCGCTCAGCCTGCTGCTCGCGCGCGAAGCCAACGTCTTCGTGCGCGACGCCGCCTTCGCCGCCGAGTTGCGCCGCCACCTCCTCGACGCGGTGCGCGAGGCGGGCCAGCGGGTCGAGGCCACGTCGTACAAGCGGCGCTCGTTCGGCACGCGAAGCCTTTCGTGGGTGGCCTACACGGCGATGCGGATCGCGCTCTTCGCCACCCGCCACCGCTATTGAGCACGGCGATGACCGAAGACCTCGTCGTCCAGCGCAAGGAAGGCCTCTATTGCCCGCCCGGCGACTTCTACATCGACCCGTGGCGGCCGGTCGATCGCGCCGTCATCACCCACGCCCACGCCGACCACTCGCGCCGCGGCCACGCCCACTACCTGGCCGCGGCGCCGGCCGAGGGCGTGCTGCGCACGCGGCTCGGCGAGATCGACCTGCAGACGCTGCCTTACGGCGAGGTCATCGACCATTTCGGCGTGCGCCTCAGCTTCCATCCGGCCGGCCATGTGCTCGGCTCGGCGCAGGTGAGGCTGGAGCACGCGGGCCAGGTGTGGGTGGCCTCGGGCGACTACTACCTCGCCGGCGCGCACGCCAGCGCCGCCGAAGACAACCAGACCTGCGCGCCGTTCGAGCCGGTGCCGTGCCACTGCTTCATCACCGAGTCGACCTTCGGCCTGCCGATCTACCGCTGGCAGC
>CAXSEJ010000222.1:0-4262 GCA_964236395.1 uncultured Rhizobacter sp. | reverse complement strand
CGCTGCGCTGCCGCGTCGAGCGCCAGCTCGGCTACAAGCAGGCCAAGTACGTGCGTTCCATCGAGCTGGTCGAGAGCTTCGCGCAGCTGCGCGGCGGCAAGGGAGGCTACTGGGAGGACGAGGGCTACGAGTGGTACGGCGGGATCTGAGAAGGTGTGAACGAATCCGCCATGCCCGCTCATCCCACCCAAACGCACCCGCTCGGCGTTGCAAATGCTCGCCGTAGCCCGAGCTACGGCTGTGCTTTGCGCCTTGATCGGGAGCGTTTGTGCGGCCTGCTCGGGCACGTCGGATTCATTCACACCTTCTGAAGCGGCGGGCAATGCGGTCGCCGCGAGCCGCCGGGCAGCGCGCGACAAGGCGCTGAGATTCAGCGCCGTCCGACGAGCGAACCCAGCACGCCGCGGATGATCTGGCGGCCGACGCTCGAGCCGATCGAGCGCATCGCCGAGCGTGCGGCCGACTCGGCGAGGCCTTCGTGGCGCCCGCCGCGCGGGCCGGTCGTGCCGAACAGCGCGCCCTTCAAGCTGTCGAGCAAGCCGCCGCCGGCCGGCGGCGCTGGGGGCAGTGCCGACCCGCCCGACGCAGCCGGCGCGCTGGCCGCGCCGGGCGTCGCGCTGGCTGCGCCGGACGGTCCGGGCGCTTGACCGGCCGGCGCGACGCGGCCCTTCAATCTTTCATACGCCGACTCGCGGTCGACCGCCTTCTCGTACACGCCGGCCACCAGCGACCCTGCGATCAGTGCCTGCCGCTGCTCGGCCGTGATCGGCCCGATCTGCCCGCCGGGCGGCACGATGAAGACGCGCTCGGTCGGCGTCGGTCGGCCCTTGTCGTCGAGCAGGCTGACGAGCGCCTCGCCGACCGCGAGCTCGGTGATCGCGGCTTGCACGTCGAGCCCGGGGTTCGGCCGCATCGTGCTGGCCGCCGCCTGCACCGCTTTCTGGTCGCGCGGCGTGAAGGCGCGCAGGGCATGCTGCACGCGGTTGCCGAGCTGCGCGAGCACGCTGTCGGGAATGTCGAGCGGGTTCTGCGTGACGAAGAAAACGCCGACGCCCTTGCTGCGCACGAGGCGCACGACGAGCTCGATGCGCTCGAGCAGCACCTTCGGCGCGTCGTTGAACAGCAGGTGCGCCTCGTCGAAGAAGAACACCAGCTTCGGCTTGTCGAGATCGCCCACTTCGGGCAGGTGCTCGAACAGCTCCGACAGCAGCCAGAGCAGAAAGGTCGCATAGAGGCGCGGGCTGTTCAAGAGCCGGTCGGCCGCCAGGATGTTGACGACGCCCTGCGGGGCCGTGCCCGCGGCGCCGCCTAGAACGGTCTGGGCGGTCTGGATCAGGTCGGCGATGTCCAGCATCGGCTCGCCGAAGAAGCGGTCGCCGCCCTGCGCATCGATCTGCAGCAGGCCGCGCTGGATCGCGCCGATGCTCGCGGCGCTGACGTTGCCGTACTCGGTGGTGAAGTCGGCCGCGTGCTCGCCCACGTGCTGCAGCATCGCGCGCAGGTCTTTCATGTCGAGCAGCAGCAGGCCGTTGTCGTCGGCGATCTTGAAGACCAACTGCAGCACGCCCTGCTGCACGTCGTTCAGGTCGAGCATGCGGGCGAGCAGCAGCGGCCCCATGTCGCTCACCGTCGCGCGCACCGGATGGCCCTGCGCCGAGGTGCCGTCGGCATACACGTCCCACAGCGTGGCCGGGCACGCGAGCGGCGCCGGCGCGTCGATGCCGCGTTCTTTCAGCAGCGCGGCGAGCTTGGCGCCGATCGAGCCGCGCTGCGTGATACCGCTCAGGTCGCCCTTCACGTCGGCCATGAAGACCGGCACGCCGATCGCGCTGAAGCCTTCGGCCAGGCGCTGCAGCGTGACGGTCTTGCCGGTGCCGGTGGCGCCGGTGACGAGGCCGTGCCGGTTCGCCATTGCGGGCAGCAGCACGCATTCGACCGCACCGTGTCGTGCGAGCAGGATCGGGTCGGCCATCGGAGTCACCCTCGCACGTAAAATCGCAGTCTATCCAACAAGACAATGCGCGCCTCCCGACGGGGCCGAGCGCGCGCGGAGCAGCCTCATGGCCGGTCATTCGAAGTGGGCCAACATCCAGCACCGCAAGGGCCGGCAGGACGAGAAGCGCGGCAAGGTCTGGACCCGCATCATCCGCGAGATCGTGGTCGCGGCGCGCCAGCCCGGCGGCGGCGACCTCGGCATGAACCCGCGCCTGCGCCTCGCGGTCGAGAAGGCGAAGGCCGCCAACATGCCGGCCGACACGGTCAAGAAGAACATCGACAAGGCGACCGGCTCGCTCGAAGGCGTGCACTACGAGGAGATCCGCTACGAGGGCTACGGCATCGGCGGCGCCGCGGTCATCGTCGACTGCATGACCGACAACCGCGTCCGCACGGTCGCCGAGGTGCGCCACGCCTTCAGCAAGTACGGCGGCAACCTCGGCGCCGAAGGCTCGGTGGCGTTCCAGTTCAAGCACGTCGGCCAGTTCGTGTTCGCGCCCGGCGCCGACGAAGACGCGGTGATGGCCGCCGCGCTCGATGCCGGCGCCGACGACGTGATCGCCGACGACGACGGCGCCGTCGAGGTGCTGTCGGCGCCGCCCGACTTCGAAGCCGTCGCCGCCGCCCTGGCCAAGGCCGGCCTCGTGCCCGACCATGCCGAGGTCACCATGCGGCCCGAGAACACCGTGGCGCTCGCCGGCGACGATGGCCAGCGGATGCAAAAGCTGATCGACGTGATCGAGGATCTCGACGACGTCCAGGCGCTCTTCCACAACGCCGAGATCGCGGCGTGAAGGTCCTGGTGATCGGCGCCGGCGGGCGCGAGCACGCGCTGGCCTGGAAGCTGGCGCAGTCGCCTCGCGTGCAGACCGTCTTCGTCGCCCCGGGCAACGCCGGCACGGGCGCCGAGCCGCAGGTCAGGAACGTCGCCATCACCGACCTCGGCGAGCTCTGCGACTTCGCCGTGCGCGAGAAGGTCGCGCTCACCGTCGTCGGCCCGGAAGCGGCGCTCGCGGCCGGCGCGGTCGACCTGTTTCGCGCCCGCGGCCTGCGCATCTTCGGGCCCACGAAGGCCGCAGCCGAGCTGGAAAGCTCGAAGGCCTTCGCCAAGGACTTCATGCGCCGGCATGCCATTCCGACCGCCGCCTACGCCGTGTTCGACGATGCCGGCGCGGCGCACGCCCACGTCGATGCCGGCGCCGTGCCGACGGTCGTGAAGGCCGACGGGCTCGCGGCGGGCAAGGGCGTGGTCGTCGCCACGACGCGCGCCGAAGCGCACACGGCGATCGACTCGGTGCTCGCCTCCGGTGGCCGTGTCGTCATCGAGGAGTTCCTCGCCGGCGAAGAGGCCAGCTTCATGTGCGTGTGCGACGGCACCGGCGTGCTGTCGCTGGCCACCAGCCAGGATCACAAGCGCCTGGGCGACGACGACGCCGGCCCGAACACCGGCGGCATGGGCGCCTACTCGCCGGCGCCGGTGGTCACGCCGAACGTGCACGCGCGGGTGATGCACGAGATCGTCCTGCCGACGCTCTCCGGCATGGCTGCCGAGGGCCGGCCATTCAGCGGCTTCCTGTACGCCGGGTTGATGATCGACGCGCAGGGCGCGCCGCGGACGGTCGAATTCAACTGCCGTCTCGGCGACCCGGAAGCCCAGCCCATCCTGATGCGCCTGAAGAGCGACCTGTTCGACCTGCTCCTGCAGGCGACGGCGCCGTCGCCCGACAAGCCGCTCGACCAGGTCCAGCTGCAGTGGGATCGTCGCATCGCGCTCGGCGTGGTGATGGCAGCGGCCGGCTACCCGGCCGCACCGCGCACCGGCGACGTGATCTCCGGCCTGTCGGCCGCGGCCGACGCTCAGCCCGACACGCCTTCGGCGCGGCCCGACGTCAAGGTCTTCCACGGAGCGACGTCGCTGCACGGGGACGGCAGCGTCGTGACCGCCGGCGGCCGCGTCCTGTGCGTCACCGCCTTCGGCGACTCGACCCGGCTCGCCCAGCAGCGCGCCTATGCTGCCGTCGACCGCATCGCCTTCAGCGGCGCGCAGGTGCGGCGCGACATCGGCCGGCGCGCCATCAAGCGGTGAGCCAGGCCGCGGCTGGGCAGACGAGCGCCGCCTTGCCCGTGCAGATGCGCGGCAGCCGCCTTGCACGCGGCCTGCTGCGCCTGGCCGGCTGGCGCGTCGCCTTCGCCGGGCTGCCGGCGCGGCAGGGCGTGCTCGTGCTCTACCCGCACACCTCGAACTGGGACTTCGTCGTCGGCATCCT